>JAFAHH010000863.1 GCA_019237355.1 Acetobacteraceae bacterium
AGCAACTCACCAATCAAGACCCAGCCGCAGCCAATCAATCACCTAGCGGAGGTCACCAGCCGAGCGTTGGGTCAGAGCCGGAGCCAGACAATCAATCCCCAGAGGCACCCCAGTAGGCGATCCCGCTCCGGGCTGCCACTCCTGAAAAGGGGTTGGTCACGGTTCCGGGTCCTCCCCAAAAAACCTGATGAGCTGATCGGCAACGAAAGCAGGCTGCTCTTCGGCGACCCAATGGCCGCAATCCGGAATCAGCCCGCCGCGTACATCCTCGGCGACGCGGCGGAGAGACTCGAGCGGCTCCATCCCACGCCCAAAGCTCCGATCGCCACCGAGGGCCAGCACCGGCATTTTCAGCTTGCCGCCGCCGAGGAGGGCAAGGTTGTCAGCCGCATCCTGAGCCAGCGCCCGGTAGAAGCCGAACATTGACCGGAGCGCGCCGGGTTTCGAGTAGGTGCGCAGGTACTCGCGCTTGTCCTCCTCGGTGACGCTGTTCGGAATATATCCATAGGTGTCGAAAAACCACGTTAGCAGGAGCTCGGCCCGGTCCGCGAACAGCGCCTCGGGCAAGTCAAGCGTCTGAAACAGCGCATGATGCCAACGGCGTCCGCCTTGTGAGAAATCGCCGCCATCCCCGGGAATAACAACATCGAGAATGGCAAGACGGCGGACTGCGTCAGGGTGTTGGGCGGCCAGAGAGAACGCGACCGGACCACCCCAATCATGCCCAGCGACAAAGAACCGGGTGTGGCCCAAATGGGTGTGCACAAGTGACCAGACATCCGCCGCGATCGTCCTTTTGTCGAAACCGCCCGCCGGCCGGGACGTCTCGCCAAGTCCGCGCAGATCGGGCGCGATCACCGAGTAATGCCGGGCCAATACGGGAATAATGTGCCGCCACTCGTACGATGTTTGGGGTACGCCATGGAGCAGAACCACCGCATCGCCCTGGCCGGCGCTGAGATAGTGGACGATTAAGCCACACATATCGGCATAATTGCGGGTAATCTCGGTCATGTCGAGGAACCCAGCCTATCGCTTCACGGTGGATAAGTTGCTTTGAGAGCGTGATTCGGGCTTTCCCGACGGTATCGCCTCAAGCAAGCTCGCCCGTGACCTTCTCGAGCAGCGACCAAGGTTCCTCACCGAAGCGCTTCCGCCACTCCGTGTAGAAGCCAGCCGCGACCAGCTTTTCGCGGAAAACCTGGCGATTGACCTTAATAAACTCTAGCCCCTTCGATTCAAGCTCGGATTGAAGCCGCGCATTCATTTGCTCGACTTCGGCGCGCTGCGGGATTGCGGCCGCATTGATGTCGCGCTCTACCACTTCTTGAAGGTTTTGAGGCATGCGTTCCCAGAGCCTCCGGTTGGCCAGGACCCAGAATCCATCCCACATATGGCTCGTTTCCGAGCAGTATTTCTGAACCTCATACATCTTATCGACCAGCAAGCCGATCAACGGCTGTTCCAGTCCGTCCGCAATCTTCGTCTGCATTGCAGAGTAGGTCTCTGCCCACGGAATCGTGACCGGAGAGGCTCCGAAGGCCCTGAACATCGAAGTCCAAAGCGGGGCCGGAGGCACGCGAATCTTGAAGCCGATAAAGTCCTCGGGTGTTTTGATCGGCTTCGTTGAGGAGGTTGTCTGACGGAAGCCGTGATTCCAGCTCTTTTCGAAGCAAACGAGATTAGCCTTGGCGAAAGCTGTCCGGACATATTGGCCGAGCTGCCCGTCCAGCGCCTGCCAGACCTGGTCGTAGTTCGCGAAGGCAAAGCCGACGCCGCTGATCGCGGCGACCGGGACGAGAGTCGACATGAGCACCCCGGTCTGGGCAAACATTTCAAGCGCGCCGGACCGGAGCTGGCTCAGCATATCGGCATCCGATCCGAGCTGGTTCTTGGGAAAAATTTCGATCGCGACCTTTCCGTCCGTATCCTTCAGGATCTGGTCGCGCGCTTTGGCCATGTACGTGTTTAGGGGGTGATCCCCGGAAACGATGTTGCCGAACTTGAGCCTGAATTCGGGCTCCGCGGCTCGGGCGACCCAGGGCATTGCTAGAGAAGCTGTCGTCCCCGCTAGAACATGGCGGCGCGTGATCTCGGCCATTTCAATCTCCCTGGCAGACCGATTGCCGCAGCAATGTAGGGGAATCGCCCGATGTCGTGGTGCAGCAACGAAAGGTCGCGTTACGTTACCGATGCTAAACACCGATTGGGCCGACAACAAGGGCAGATCGGCGTCCAGACCTGGCAGATGGGATCCGGCCCGCTTCCACCAAACCGCTTTAGCGGCTGAAACCTGATTTATCTGAGTCTTACAAAACCGGCAGCCTATTGTACCTTGGGATAGGCTTCGCCCAGCCCTTGCCCTGGACGATTTGTCGGCTCACTATCGGCCCAATCACAACGCGGGAGGGAACCAATGAAGCGGATGTTGGCGATTGCGATCGCCGCGGCGAGCCTGTTACTTGCCGGCCAAGGAACTCTCCGCGCAGCGGGCCAGCCGCAATGCGATTCGGGGCAGACTGCCGGCGCCGCTCCGGGGCAGAAATACGGCACCTCCTCCGATGTAGCCGCAAAGAAACAGATGGACACGGAAAAGTACCAGACTGCGGGGGCAAACTCGGCCAAGGAGGCCTGCGAAAAGTCATCTCAGGCCACAGGCGCCTCACCCCGCCGAAATCAGTAGACGTCTGTCCCCCGGGGTTGAGTGAAGCAATCCTCGTTGTTGCCTTCGCAACGGCGTGACCCGGGGCACCCATCTTATCGAATAATCAGAAACAGAAGGGGGAAGGAAACGATGAAAGCGTTGCTGCTTGCGACTGCGCTCACGATGTTACTGCCGCTCGAGGGATACGCACAGAGCTCCGACGAGTTGACTAAGGGGCCCAACGATACCGCCAACGTGCTGAATTACGGTATGGACTACGGACAGCAGCGCTACAGCCCGCTGAACCAGATCAATAAGCAAACTGCGAAATCCCTGGTTCCCGTCTGGAGCCTCAGCCTCGACGACAACCGCTCCCAGGAATCGCAGCCGCTTGTCTATAACGGGGTAATTTACGTCACCACGCACAACGCCACCATTGCGGTCGACGCCAAAACCGGCAGACAGATCTGGAAAACGAAGGTCGAGTACCCGCCCGAAACACCGCGTATCGTCTGCTGCGGCATCATCAACCGCGGCGCGGCTCTATACGAGGGCAAGCTGTTCCGCACCACGCTCGACGCGCATGTCATGGCGCTCGACGCCAAAACCGGCAAGGAGCTGTGGAAAGAGACGGTCATCGACTGGAAGAACGGATACGCCCAGACCTTGGCCCCGCTGGTGGCCGACGGCGTGGTGATCACCGGCACCTCCGGCGGCGAGTATGGCATTCGCGGCTTTATCGACGGCTGGGACCCAGCCACCGGAAAGCATCTCTGGCGCACCTACACGATCCCGGGACCCGGCGAGCCGGGACACGACACGTGGCCGGGTGATACTTGGCAGCATGGCGGCGGCTCGACCTGGATAACGGGTTCCTATGATCCGGAGCTGCACACCGTTTATTGGGGCATCGGCAATGCAGGGCCTTGGAACGCCATGATGCGCGCCCCGGGCGACAACCTATACACCTGTTCGGTGCTTGCCCTCGACCCCAAGAGCGGGCAGATCAAATGGCATTTCCAATTCTCGCCGAACGACCCCTTCGACTTCGATTCCGTGGCCGACATGGTCCTAGCCAACCTCAACATCCGCGGCCAGCCGACCAAAGTGCTTCTGAACGGTAACCGGAACGGCTTTTTCTACGTGCTCGACCGGACGAACGGGAAACTGATTGCAGCCAATCAGTTCGTGAAGACGCTGAACTGGGCCACGGGCATCGACGAGAACGGACGGCCGATCGAATCGGATCTCACGAAGAAGATGCGCACCACAGGTGAAACCGTCGAGATCTGGCCGAGCGTTTGGGGCGGCAAGGCCTGGAGCCCGTCGTCATTCAACCCGAACAACGGGCTCGTCTACGCCAATACGCTCGAGCTCGGCATGAAGTACACTCCGACCCGGCCACAATACCGGGCCGGCACAACGTATTGGGGTGCGGACCTCGCTTGGGTGTTTCCGAAGGACGGCAACGTCGGGTACCTCAAGGCGATTGACCCGCTCACCGGCAAAGCGAAATGGGAGGTTACGAGCCCGACCCCCCGCTGGGGCGGCGTGCTCACAACCGGCGGCGGCGTGGTGTTCTCTGGCCAGCTGACCGGTGAGTTCGAAGCGTTCGACGTCGATACCGGCCAGAAACTTTGGGGCTTCCAAACTGGGTCCGGTGTTGAGGGCCAGCCGGTCACGTGGCAGCAGGATGGCGTACAGTATGTCGCCGTAACCTCCGGGGCGGGCGGCGCTTACGTTGTCTATGCTGGGGATGAACGACTGGCCAATGTGCCGGCCGGCGGCTCCCTATGGGCATTCGCCCTGAACCCGCAGACCTCGCCGTAACCCGGATCGGGCTGGCAGGTGCGTGGCTTGGGACGAACGCCGGCCCACACCTGCTTCCGAATGAAAGAGGCGAAGAATGAGGACTCCCGCTTTAGTTGTGCTCGCCTGGGGGGTGTGGCTCGCCGGCGCCCAGGTCGCGGGCGCGGCGGATGACCAACCCAGCCCAGCGCCTTCCCCTCAGCTTGCCGCGGAAGGGAAGGCTCTTTACGGCCAATTTTGCCGGAACTGTCACGGGGTTAACATGGTCAATCCCGGAACGTCTTCGTTTGACCTGCGCAAGTTCCCGCCAGACGAACATGCGCGGTTTGTCAACTCCGTCACGCACGGCAAGAACACCATGCCGGCCTGGGGCGACATATTGAAGCCGGAAGAGATCGAGGCGCTCTGGGCGTATGTCCGCACGGGAGGCAAGACATGATCGCCGTTCGGCGATCCATCCTGAGCCTTGCCGGGCTTGCCGGGATCACGCTCGCTTCAATGGTGCCCGCCCGGGCCGAGGGCACCCTTACCGTCTGTCTGGACGAGAATGTTCCGCCGCTGTCTTACAAACAGGGCAAGGACGCCCGCGGGTTTGACCTCGGGGTGGCGCAGGCGGTCGCGCTTCGCCTCGGGCGCAGCCTCGCCGTTCAGTGGTTTGAGAGCAAGCTTGATAATGACAGCAATCCCACCCAGCAGATTAATGCCTTGCTTTCCGATGGACGTTGCCAACTGGTGGCCGGATATCCGCTCGTCGCAAGCACGCTCGGCGAACCGGAGGCGGAGCGCTCCCGCTTGCCCGGCTACGATGGGGCCAAGCCTGAGGACCGCCGGCGGTGGGTTCGGCTTCATAACCTGATCGCAAGCCGGGCATACCGCTTCGACCCGCTGGTGGTCGTTC
This sequence comes from Acetobacteraceae bacterium, assembly GCA_019237355.1. Classification (GTDB taxonomy): domain Bacteria; phylum Pseudomonadota; class Alphaproteobacteria; order Acetobacterales; family Acetobacteraceae; genus JAFAHH01. The sequence goes on from JAFAHH010000863.1 coordinate 5,352, forward strand.
TGGGGCCGCGGCTGGCTGGCCGCACGATCGGCAGCCTCAGCGACCTCAAAGAAGTCAGGCTGGGGGTCGAGGAACATACTTTGGCCGATGCCATCTTAATGAGTTATGGCGGCGGTCTGCTGATTGGCCGAATCACCCATATTGCCCCAGGTCGCGGCCTGTTCGAGCGCATGGAGCAAGGCGACTACGATGCGACCCTCGTCGAACTCCACAGCCTCGACGCTTACCGGGTCCGGCACCCGGATACAAAGCTGTCTTCTTCGGGCCATTATCACTCGATCGGCTTCAATACCGGCTTTGTCGGCCTGGCCAGCGAGGTGCCGCTGATTGCAGATGTAAATGCCGCCATCGGCGAGATGCTGGCCGAGGATCAATTACCGGCTCTCGCCCAAGCGGCAGGCCTCACCTACCTGCCGCCGCATGGGCCCGACATTTTGGCTACGATTTCGCACACGCAGCTCCGAGGCGACTAGAGCGCGCGATTCAGGGTTTCCGACGATGCCGCCTTAAGCCGTCGCGCTCTAGAAGTTGACCATTTCAGGTCGAAGTCATCAGGCTCTAATCTTTGTTGTTTAGCAGGCTGCGGAAAACGCTGAAGTCGGCCGTTCGTAAAGGAACGAAAGAAGGCCAGGGGCTTTGCCCCTGGACCCCAGCAAAGGCCAGAGCCTTTGCAATCCAATCACTTAGTGGGTGGGGTCTGGGGCCTCTCGGCCCCAGCGGGTCCAGGGCAGAGCCCTGGCGTTCCTTTTTCAGCAGAGTGTTAGAGCGCGATTCAGACTCTCTGACGACCCCGCCTCAAGTCATCGCGCTCTAGCCCACAGGTGGCCGGGCTAGATGGTCGATCATCTTCTTGACTGCGCTCATCTGCGGGGCGCCCTTCACGTTGAACCCCAAGCCGGTGTAGCCCCACCAGTCCCAGCAATGTTCCGGGTTGTCCGGGAGGTCCGCCGCAGCCTGTGGGTAGAGGACCAGAATCCGGTTGGTGTCAGCCCAGCGGTTGTAGCCGGTGTCGGTATAGTACTGGTCGCCAATATCCTGAGGTGTCTGCTTGCAGCCGTGGAACACGACATGGATCCGGCAAGTGGCGCCGTGGTCGCAGGACGGCGGCACATATAACAAGCCATTGTCCCCCATGCCGAAATCGCCAAACGGCTTCTGGTCAAACTTTACGAAGCGGCCAGCAGGGGCGCCCGCTGGTGCGTTTAGCGGGCCGTAGATTTGCGTCAGGATAGCGCCGGCCTGGTCATAGGCTGCGCCGTCAACGGTGCAGTGGTTGATGAACGGGCTGGCGTTCTCGCCGCACTTGCCGCCCCAAGACGGTGTGATGAAGGCGTGTCCGGCCGGGACTGTGCTGACATACTGGATTTGGCTCTTTGGAACGCCAACGGCTTCGTAGTAGCTGTAGGTCGCATCGACGACAGACTGCGCCACCACTGTGTCTTTTGTGCCGCTGAAAATGTAGACGCGGCTGTGCTTCAGATTGTCAACGCTGTCGATCTCGCCCAGCGTGGCGAACCCCTCGGCTGCCGCTGCGGAGGCGCTGCCGATCGGCACGCCTTGCATACAAGTCGCGATGCCGCCCAAATTGACATAGACGCAATTGTATGGGCCACCCGCGACCACCCCGGCCCCCATGATGTCGGCCGAGTAGGCGGTATGGAACTGCACCGCCATGAAGGCGCCCGAGGACAGGCCGGATACTGAGGTCTGGCTTCGGTCCACATTGAACCTGGGCAGCGGCTCGGCAGCGAATGCCGCGCCGGAAAGGGTCGCGGCAAACGCCGCAGCGACGGTGATTGTGCGAATTCTGAGCATTGCTGAGCTCTCCGTTCGGTTGGCATTCCGAAGGAAAGCACAGCCGCTCCAGCCGCGCTGTGAATGCGATCACACCAGCACGTCTCAATCGCGGGCCTAGAGCAGATCGCGATCAGGTGGAATCGCGGAAGCGATCCACATCGCGCTCTCAAACCGGAATCCTAGAGCATGATGACTTCGACCTGAAGTCATCATGCTCTAGTGTCACACGCGATTATCCGCCTCAAGGCTACTTCAGGGCTCAGCGCGAATGCCGACACGTATAAAAAAGCGAGGAGGATTTCCGATGCCTTTTGATACGACAGCGCCCGCAGGCCAAGATGACCCGTTCGGCGACGTTTTGAGCACGCTTGAAACCGTCGCCCCCATGCTCGCCACCGCGGCAGCAGGTCCGCTCGCCGGCCCGGCAATCGCGGCCTTGCGCAAGGCGCTTCAGCTCGAACCGGCAGCCTCGCGCACCCAGGTGGCTAATGCGATCAGGGATGCCGGCCTGGAACAACTCGCTGCTCTGAAGGCCGAGGATAACAGCTTCCAGGCCGAAATGCAGCGGCTCGGGATTGACCTCCAATCTCTGCGCGATAAGGAGCGCAGGAGTCGCCAGGTCGCATTCAATGATCCCACGCCGCGTATCCTCGCCTATCTGCTAAACGTCGGATTCTTCGGGCTTTTGTTCCTACTCTGCTTGCAAGGCCCACCCGCATCCAATTTGGCGGTAATGAATATCGTGGTGGGGAGTCTCGGTACAGCCTGGATCGGCGCGATGACCTACTTCTTTGGGACCACCGAATCGAGCCGGGCGAAGGACTGGATGTTGTTCCAGAGCCGGCCTACAGAGGGCGCAAACTCGCAGTGACGGTGTTAGAGTGCGATGGCTTGAGGCGGAATCGTCGGAAAGCCTGAATCGTGCTTTCAAAGCCAAAAATCCTAGAGCGTTTTCCACTCACGTGGAACCGCTCTAGGAGTCGTTTTTAGAGCAGATTCACGCGATGGAATCATCTGCAGCGATCCCACTTGATCGCGATCTGCTCTAGAGCGGGATGACTTGACCAAAAGTCATCCCGCTCTAGCCCGTGTGGATAAGCATGGGCCGCGAAGACTCAGTCGGGGAAGGGTAGCAAACGTGCCGCCCTTTGCCGTTTTAGGCCGTACAGGCCGGTTTGGCGGGGAGCCCGGCCTGCCCCAGGCCGCACCCTGGTTCAGCGAGCAGGGCGGAGCCACGCAATTCGAAGCGGAACTCGGGCCGCCACCCGAAGCGCTACCTGCGATACCGAGCCGGCGGTTGTGGGTTATTCGCAGGATTGGTATCGTACTTTGACATTCGCCTTATCAGCTCGCCCCCGACCAGTGGCCGCAAATCCGCCTCAAGCGCGTTCGCTATCTCCTGCGGGTACACCTCGTCGCCTTTAACATAGAGCGTGAAGGATTTTAGGTACTTCGCCTTTTTTGAGGGATTCTCGATGGTGGCTTTGGTCCATTCGTACAGCGGATAGTTCTCTTTGCCATTCCGCTCCGCCTCCGCCACGTATCCGGCGAAGGCGTCGAATTGGGATCTCATCGTCGCATCATGCTTGGCAAGGATGTCTGACAACGGCCTGAGTGCCGTGTTGTCAGGATCGCACCGGGCCACCTCTGCCAACGCGTCATCTAAATCGATCCGTACCTGATATTTCCATTCGTCGCCCATGCGTTTACCTCATTTCGGGCGAGGCAGTCCCACCAAGCCCCGCCGCAGCCCCCTGCACTAATCTAGAGCAGGATGACTTTACCTAAAGTCATCCCGCGCTAAAGTGACCAACATTGAAACCACGCAGAGGGGGGTACCATGCAACCAGACCAGCCATCGGAGGGGAAACCCGCCCTGGCGAAAGTTTTAGCACTGCGGCGAATCGGCCTCGTTCTGGCCCCGG
>JAFAHH010001044.1 GCA_019237355.1 Acetobacteraceae bacterium
TCCGTGTTGCGCATCCGCAGGATTTGCAGCGCATTGCGGATCGGGGCGAGCGGGTTGCGCAACTCGTGCGCCAGCATTGCCAGGAACTCGTCTTTCCGCCGGTCGGCTTGTCGCAACTCCTTGACGAGGCGCAGGCGCTCATAAGCCACCGTGACATAGTTGCAGAGGGTACGGATAAACTCCAGTTCGTCTTCGTCAAAGTGCCCTCTCGCTCGGCTGGCGAAGGAGAGCGTGCCGATCAGTGCGTCATCGGTCAGCAGCGGAGTGCAGGCATAGGAGTCAATGCCGAAGCCCCTGGCTAACTGCGCTTTGGGGTCGTCCGACTGCTGAATGCTCGTCGCTACTATGGGCCGGCGTTCGAGGGCTACCGTACCGCAGATCGCCTGGCCGAACTCCAGGCGAGTGATCGTGGCGGCTTCCTGCTCGGTGATGCCGGCGCAGGATTCCAGGCGCAGGGCATCCCCCGCCTCGTTGACCATGAAGTTGAAGTAGGCGTCCACTCCCAGGTGGTCCTTGACCCTCTGGAAGAGGCCCCGCACCATCTCGTCGGCGTTCTGGGCGTGGAGCAAGTGCGCTGCCGATTCATTCAGGAGCCGCAGCCGCTCCATCCGCAGGCGCAGCCCTGCCTCGGCCTCCTTTTGGCCGGTGATGTTATTGTTCGCTTCTAGCACCCGTACCGGCCCGCCGCCCTCGCCTCGGTGCAGCGCCCAATGGCTCGCCACGACCACTCGGCTCCCGTCTTTGTGGCGGTGGACCAGTTCCCCGTGCCACCGCCCCTCCCGCAGCAACGTGGCGTTGATTTCGTCTAACGGTTGGGGAAACTCCGTGTGCAACAGCGAATGGCTGCTTTGCCCGATGGCCTCGGCTGCGTTGAACCCGTACAAATCCGCCATCCCCGCATTCCAGCGATGAATGGGGCCGTCGAAGTCTCGAACCAGGACGGGGGCAATGTCCAGTAACCGGGCTTGCTCCTGCAAATGCTCGGCTTGCCGACGCAGCGCTTCTTCCGCCCGCCGCCTCTCGGAAACGTCATGGAAGACCATGACACAACCGTGGAGGTTGCCGTGGGAATCCCTGATCGGTGCGGCGCTATCGTCAATGGCCCGCTCGGTGCCGTCCCTGGACCGCAGCAAGGTATGGTTCGCCAGGCCCACGACAACGCCCTCTCGCATCACCCGGTCCACCGGGTTCTCGGCTGGATTGCCGGTCTGCTCGTTCTTGAGGTCCAGCACCCGGCCCAGCGGTTGACCGATGGCCTCCTCCGTTTTCCAGCCGGTCAGCCCTTCGGCAACGGGGTTGAACAGGGTCACGTTGGCCTGGGCATCCGTGACGATCACGGCGTCCCCAATGCTCTCCAGCGTGATCCTGAACTGCTCCCGTTGCGCCCGAATGATCTCGGCATTTTCCTCAGCCGTTTGCCGGGCGGCTTGCTCGGCAGCCAGGTGACGGGCATCTTCTTCCGCTTGTTTGCGCTGCGTCAGGTCACGGGTGATCTTGGAGAAACCCAGCAGATTGCCTTGCTCGTCTTTCAACGCCGTGATGACGACGTTGGCCCAGAACTGCGAGCCGTCCTTGCGCACCCGCCACCCTTCGTCCTCGAACCGCCCCACCTGCGCCGCCACCCGCAGTTCATGTTGCGGCCAGGCTCGTTCAATGGCCTCCTGCGGGTAGAAGCGAGAAAAGTGCTGACCGATGATCTCCTGAGCAGTCCACCCCTTGAGGCGCTGGGCACCGGGGTTCCAACTGGCGATGTGCCCCTGGGGGTCCAACATGAAGATGGCGTAATCCGTGGTCCCCTCGACCAGCAGGCGAAAACGCTCCTCGCTGGCCCGCAACTCGGTGGTTCGCTCCCGCACCTGGCGCTCCAATTCGCCCTGGAGGTCTGCCTGGAGCCGTTCCGCCACACGTTGACTGGTTGCATCTCGGAAGACCAGGACAACGCCCTGGGTTAGGCCTTCCTCATCCATGATCGGGGCGGCGCTGTCCTCGATGGGCCGCTCCGTGCCGTCTTTGGCGACCAGCAGCGTGTGGTTGGCGAGGCCCACCACGCTGCCGGATTGTCGCACCTGAGCGACCGGATGCTCGACCGGGCGACGTGTCTGCTCATTGATGACCGAAAAAACAGTCTCCAGCGGTCGCCCCAGCGCTTGGTTGGCGGGCCAACCCGTTAAGTGCTGGGCAACGGCGTTGAGGAAAGTGATGCGGTTCTCGGCATCCACCGCAATCACGGCGTCCCCGATGCTGGCGAGTGTGACCTGGAGACGCTGGCGCTCCCGCTCCACTTCAGCCGTGCGCTGCTCGACTTGGGCCTCCAGGTTCGCATTGGCTTTGCGCAGGCGGTCCTCCGCCTGCTTGCGCTCCGTCAGATCACGGGTGACTTTGGCGAAGCCGACCAGTTGATCGGCGCTGTTCCGCAGTGCCGTAATCACGACATTCGCCCAGAAGCGGGAACCGTCCTTGCGCAGCCGCCAATTCTCGTCCTCGAAGCGGCCCTCCTGAGCGGCTACCTGGAGTTCGTGCGCCGGCCAGCCCCGGTCCAGCGCCTCTTGCGGGTAGAATTTCGAGAAGTGCTGGCCGATAATCTCTTCCGCTTTCCAGCCCTTGATACGGTCGGCACCGGCGTTCCAGGTGGCGACGTTGCCTTCGGGGTCCAGCATGGAGATGGCGTAGTCCCGAACACTCTC
>JAFAHH010001069.1 GCA_019237355.1 Acetobacteraceae bacterium
CCCACGAAGGCATCGCCTGTTTTTGCGAAGCTCCAGGCGCTCCAGCTCGCATTTCCGGCCCACTGGCTCGGATCAATGCTGCCATCGACGTAGTTGTCATAAAAAGCGGGGCGAGCGCCTCCCATTGTCTGAACAAATGTGTTGTAGTTATTTTCCCACTGTGCTTCCGATGCCGGATCGTTGCCGTTCGGATTACCGAAATAAGCTCCGAGAGGAAAGGGCGTAAGCGTCATCTCTAAAAAGTACCGCTCTTGTAATTGTTGCGACCGGTCTCGCAATTAAAGCGATCATTCTAAAGAAAGGTTAACAACCGCAATCCGGCGTCTCGCCCGTGATTAATGCTTCTCATCAAATCGCATAAGCAATGCTTTGCTCCATCGATGGCGTGATCCTGAGCGAGGCATCTTTTCAGTGGAGTTCCGGCATTGCTCACGGAATTATGATCGCGAAATGGTCCAGCAGGCTAAGAGCAGACCAGAGTCTGCCTGAAGCCTTGAACGGCGGTCTGCGATTATTGTTCCTGGGCCGCCTGTGACCGAAGCGTGGGTCATGGGCACCCGCTTGGGTGGCTGGATCGGCTAGGGCGTCTCCTCTGAACGAGACCCGGCCGCCAAGGATCATACCGCTGCTTGCTGCGCTTGAGCGGGATCGGACTCCTGATCACAGGGCCGCGGATATGGGCCCTGTTATGGGCACCGACATAATAAGGGAGCAGTTCCAGCCTTGCGGGTCGGCTATCAGGTTCGCAAGCCCGAGCTGCTCCTAAGGCGCTTCCATGCCGGCTAGAAGCGCCCTGGCTTTGCTGTGCGAGCATCATCCGGACCTCATTGCGCTGGCGCGATGGGAACCCGGTCACGCGCTGCCGAAATGGCAAGCCGGACCGGGGGGCTCGTCATGGCCCTGTGCGCGTTGAGTTTGGCCGCACATTGGCCAGGCGGCTAAGCGTCAGGGCACCGCTACGCAGGCCTGCGGCCGGGGATGCACAGCTTGACGCGGATATTGATGCTCAACCTGGTCCTGTTTCCCTACAGGACGTACCGAATTCGCTATTGGAGTGGCTGGGACCGTGCAGCGAACGAGTCAGGCCGCCCAATGACGCTACACGATCCCACCTCTTACGCCATCTCGGGCGAGCGCCCCTCAGTAGGGCTGACCGCCGCCGACGTAAGCCGAATCCGGATTTCCCGTTCTCGCGGTAGTTCTTGCCCAACCGATGGCTGGCGGAGAGCCCCCGGTTGGGAACGACATCAATAGTCATGGCTGCAGCGAACCAGGCCGAGTCGCGCCGTATTAGGAGATTGTCAGATGATTTGGCTACGATTTTATTCAGTCTCTGGGGGGTGGCCTTAAGCGTGCCGAGCTCCAAATGCAAAAGCCTTAATCAAGGAGCGGGCGAATACCATTGCGTTCAGTCAGCGATTTGACGCTTGACTATTTTCATGAGAACAATAACATTTTCTTAGCTTTTTCGCAAGTCGGCCAAGTTGGTCTAATGCCTCAGGTTTGAGAGAAAATGGAGAGGAACATGCGAACAATACTGCTTGGGGCTGCACTTTCGGCTTTGGTTTCGCTGGGTTCGCCACAGACGGCTTCTGCGGATTTCATCTACCCTGAACAATGCGCTCTTGGCACAGGCGTCGCTGGCCAGCTTCAGAGCGTACTTAATCAGGTGGTGGCCTCAGGTAATGGCGGCCTGTTTACGCCAAACCTGATGTGGGCGGCAATTGTTGATCGCAATGGTATTCTCTGCGCCGTCGCGAAGTCCGGTGACGCATGGCCCTACAGCCGGCAGATAGCGATAGCAAAAGCGGGCACCGCGAACGGCCTCTCAAACAATAAACTCGCGCTTTCAACAGCGAACTTGTACTCGGCCGTACAACCGGGCGGCTCTCTTTACGGTCTGAACGAATCCAATCCGTACAATCCTTTTTTCAATCGCGAGACCGCCGGCAGTGGGCCAGGTAGCGGGGAAGGATTCACGCCGGGCGGCGTGATAACTTTCGGTGGCGGCGTGGCGCTGTATCAAAACGGCAACGTGATCGGCGGGCTCGGTGTTAGTGGCGACACCTCCTGCGCGGATCATGCGATCGCCTACCAAATGCGGCACCTGCTAGGTTTAGATGGGATTCCTGCTGGGGCCGGACTCAACGGAACCGACAATATCGTGTATCTAGCGCCGGGCGAAGCCCCGAACGGCTTCAAGCACCCACATTGTCTTGGTGAGTCGGATGTGACTCCTTAGTTCTGCTCTAGCTAGACGCCGGACCGCTCCTCAGCGCGCACGGCCTCCCGCAGGCGCCGACGCCCGAATTGCCGCACTTGGGCCTGCGGCGCCATTGCCTTTACCAGCGCCTGAAGCTCGGCACGCTTCTCATGGATCGACGCGATTACGGGCCCCATCGGGATGCCGATATCGACCAGCAGCGCCTCACAGAGCTGCAAGCTTGCCTCAATCGTTTCGGGAACCGCAACCGAGGCGCCGATCCGATAGAGATGTGCGGCATGGCGAGCATCCCTTGCTCTTGAGATAATTAGCAGGTCCTCCCGTTCCTGCCGTGCCGTTCGCACCAAGGCGTCAACGTCCCGATCATTGTCTAAAGTAACCGCCAAGGCACGCGCCGTTTCCAGGCCCAGCAGGCGCAGCAACTCGATCCGCGTGATGTCGCCGTAATAAACCGGCTTGCCCGCACGATGATGGACCGAGACGTTATCAACGTCTCGGTCCACGGCGACATACGCGATGTCGTGCACTTCGAGCATCGCGGCCACGATTTGTCCCACCCGGCCGAACCCCGCAACGATGACCCGCGGGGTGATACCAAAGGATGCTGGAACCAGCAGATCGGGGTCTATGACGGGCTTGTCTTCGATGTGCGCGCCCAACCGGTGCAGCAAGGGGATCGACGCCATCGTGAGTGCGACCAGCATCACGGTCCATTCCCGCTCAGGCTCGCTGATTAACCTGAGCGCCGCAGCCGTGCTGAGGACAACGAAACTAAATTCACCACCGGGAGCCAGCAGCAAGCCGGCGCGCAAACCAAGATTAAAGGGTGATCCGAACAGCCGCACGAGCCCCACAACAATCGCCAGCTTGACGCCGATAAGCGCGACGGCCGCCGCCAGTACGGCTGCCGGATAAGAGACGAGATCGTGCGGATTAAGACTCATTCCGACCGATACCAGGAAGACACCAAGCAGAAGGCCCTTGAACGGGTCAATCACGACCTCTACCTGGCGGCTGTACTCGGTTTCCGCAAGCAAAAGCCCGGCCAGAAGCGCGCCCAGCGACATCGAAAGTCCGGCGATCGCGGTAACCAGTCCGGTTGCAATCACAACCAGCAGGCAGGCCGCCATGAAGAGTTCGGGGCTGTTCGTTTGGCCCACCAGGCGAAAGAGGGGCCGCAACAATATGCGGCCCACTCCAATCGTGCCCAGTATCGCGAGCAAGGCCTGACCAATCACAGCACCCAGGCGGGCAGCACTCACGCCCGGTGACTCCTGCCCCAGGATCCCAATCGCAAACAGCACGGGTACGACCGACAGATCCTGGAACAAAAGCACGGCGAAGCTGGTGCGCCCCACCGGCGCGTGCAGCTTTCGGGATTCGGAAAGGACCTGGGCCACGACAGCGGTGGACGACATAGCCAGGCCGAGCCCGATCACGACGGCAGCAGCGAGCCTGTGCGAGATTAGCTCCGCGATGACACCCAGTATGACCCCGGATAGCGCGACTTGAAGTGCACCCAGCCCAAACACGAGTCTTCGCATCATGATCAGCCGCTCGAACGTCAGTTCGAGGCCGATCGCGAATAACAGCAAAACGACTCCGAGCTGCGCGACCGAGCCGATCGTGTGCGTGTCGGTGAAGGTAATCAGCGATAACCAGGGGGCTGCCGGGGCGAGCGCACCGAGCCCAAACGGCCCCAAGCCGAAGCCCACCAGGATGAAGGCAAGAACCGAGCTTATGCCGGCCCGCTGCAGCAGCGGAACTAAGACGCCTGCCGCAACGAGAATGATTAGCGGTTCGTGGAAGGCGGCCGGGTCAACTGACTGCTCCATTGGGGGAAATTACCCCGAGTTGCGCACGCGCCGCATTACCAATTCAAGGTTCCCGGCTAAGCCCGCGTTCAGCGAGAGCACGCAAATAAGCTTGCCAGCGCCCCTCCTGCTCCAGGCCGAGCTGGTACAAATATTCCCAGGAATAAATCCCAGTCTCGTGCAAATCGTCGAAAATTAACCGGACCGCGTAGTGTCCAACGGGTTCGATACCGATAATTCCGACATGGCGCCGGCCGGCCACGACTTGCTTTTGATGCGGTGCATGGCCTTGGACTTCGGCGCTCGGGCTTTCCACTCGCAAAAATTCTGCCGGCAACACGAAATGAGCGCCGTCATCAAACGTGATCTCTAAGGCGCGCTCCGCCCGTTTCAACCGAATCTCGGCCGGGATCGGCATTACTCGTCGAGCTTTCTCGCTTCCTCCGGCAGCATGATGGGAATGCCGTCGCGCACCGGATAGGCGAGCCCGGCCGACCGGCTGATCAACTCGCTGGCTTGCCGATCATATTCCAGCGGACCCTTGGTAACGGGGCAGACGAGTATCTCAAGTAGCCGGGGATCGACGGGGGGTGAAGGGGCGATCTTCTGCTGTGCCATTATTTCCTCGCAATGCCGGGTTAGCTTGCCACGGTGCCCGAAGCAGGCAAGCCGCCCATTTGCAGCAAGGCCCGTAGAACGCGGGCTTGGTCCGTGAGCGTCAGAGCCTCAAGCAGGGCCTGCTTTTCGGCTGGGTCAAACGGGCACACCATAGCCAGAGTGACAACGAGCATCTGATCCGGAAGCTTATTAATCGCCTCCCAATTCACCCCTATGCCGCGGCGCGCGAAATAACGCCGTAGCTCGGTCAGCAACAGCTCGCGATCTATCGACGCGGCCTCGGGAGGTTCATCAAGATCATGCAGGAAGCGGTCGTAGTCGCTCCGAACCCGGCGATAGCCGCGCCGCATCTCGACCTCATCGGCCACCGTGAAGCGGATGAGACCCGTCAGAGTAATCAGAAACCGCCCATCATCGGTCTCGCTGAACGATGAGATCCGGCCGAGACAGCCGACCCGGTACAACCCCGGGCCGTGGGGCCCCGCGGGCAGCGAAGTGTCAGGCTGGATCATCCCGAACATCCGCCTCGCCCCGAGGGCGTCCTCCGTCATGGCGAGATATCGCGGCTCGAAGATGTTGAGCGGCAGGCGGCCTCGGGGCAGCAAAACGGCCTCGGGCAGCGGAAAAATGGCAAACTCGGCGGGAAGATCGCGGGGCGAGGGATGAAAGGCGGCCATTACCTAAAGAGCAGCGCTGAAAGCTTCCGCCGGGCGCTCATTGTGGCCGGGTCTTCCATGCCCCAAGCTTCGAAAAATCGGAGAAGCTGGGCGCGGGCCCCGTCATCGTTCCAGCCCCGGTCGCGCCGAATGATCTCGAGCAAAGCATCCGCTGCTTCGGCACGCCGGCCGACCGCGTTCAGCGCTGTTGCAAGATCATACCGTCCCTGAAGATCATCTGGATTGGCGGCAACGCGCTTCTGCAGCGCTTGGAGCTGATTGGCCGCTTTGCGGCCCTCGGCCGCAAGCTGCAGAGCACTGCGCGCACCGGCAATCTCGGCGTGATCAGCGAGTCGCGGGGGCACCTGCTTCAATACCCGGTCAGCTTGGGCCTCCCGGCCGAGGGCAAGCAGCGCCCGCACAAGCCCACCCCAGGCCTCCGGCTTTTCCGGGTCTTGCTCGGCTAACCCGGCGAACAGCTCGGCGGCGGTCTGCGCGTCGCCTGCCTCGAGCGCGGCGCGCGCTTGGGCCAGCAGATCGGCCTGGGGCATGCTCCCGCCGGCAAGCTTCAGAAGGCTCTCGGCGAAGCGGCGTA
>JAFAHH010000128.1 GCA_019237355.1 Acetobacteraceae bacterium
ACCGACAACGTAGACGTTCATGTCGTCCACCGAGCGCATCTGATTGTCCGTTACAATCGCCCGCTCCACGGTGAGTCCCGCGCGCAAAGCAAGCTCGGTGTTTGGCTTGATACCCGCCGAGAGCACAACCATGTCGCAATCGAGGGAAGTTCCATCCTTAAAGGCCACGCCCGTTATGATGTCTTCGCCGAGGATTGCCGATGTAAGTTTGCCCAGGTGGACATGGACCCCGAGCTTCTCCATCTGCGCGCGCAGGATCGCTCCGCTTGCCAAATCGAGTTGCCGTTCCATCAAATGAGTAGCCAGATGAACTACGTGCACCTCGCAACCGTGGTTCAGCAGGCCCCGTGCGGCCTCAAGCCCGAGTAATCCGCCGCCGATCACCACGGCCCGGCAGGAGCGCTTCGCCTCAGCCATGATGGCGTTGCAATCGTCGATGGTGCGGAAAGCGAACACCCCAGGGCGCAATTTGCCGTCGGCACGGTAGAGGCCTTTCATTGGCGGAATGAAGGCGCGGCTTCCGGTGGCGATCAGCAGTTTATCGTAATGCGCACGGATGCCGTTGGCGCCAAGCACGACGTGCGCGGAACGGTCGATCTCGGTGACCCGCGCCCCGGCATGCAGGGTTACGCCCTTCTCGGCATACCAGGAGAGTGGGTTGATGAAGATTTCAGCCGGGTCCTGAATCCCGCTCAAAATATTGGATAGCAGAATCCTGTTGTAATTGCCGTAAGGCTCATCGCCAAACATGGTGATATCAAATAGTTCATCTCCGCCCCGGAACAGCACTTCTTCCACGGCGCGGGCCCCGGCCATGCCATTGCCAATGACAACGAGCTTCTTCTTCGACATCGAGCGGCTCCCCGGACGCGTTCAGATTTCGACCAGGCCGAGGTCAATGATTACGGTGCCGGTCAGGCCGGCTGGGGCGGCGAGCAGTAATTCCAGCTTTGACTCGGGCGCGATGTCTTCGACCACGGCCAGGGGCACGTGAACGCAGGCCTTCGCTCCGACGGGGAAATACCGCATCAGCTTGCCGTCGCGCATCAGCGCGAAATACACGAGCTCGTTGCTTGCATTGCCGGCGCGGAAATAAATCGTCTGGGCGCGCTTATCGCTCGGCACCATGTAGGTGAGTGCGTCGTCCAAGGGGATTGGGGTCTCGTATCCCCGGCCCTGAAACCGCGAAACACTTTGCAGGAATTTTGGGGTGGATTCGATCATTCTTCCCTCGTTGTGGTTTCGGGTTGATGGAGGCGCGCCGCCGGGCGGTGATTTCCCGGATCCGCCGCTGTGCCGATCTTCTCGGCCCGGACAGCACAGACCTTGAACTCGGGGATACGGGAGATAGGGTCGAGGGCGCCGTGCGTGAGCCGGTTGGCGCTCCCGCGGCCGCCCCAGTGGAATGGAGCAAAGAGCGTGTCGCGGCGGGTGTCGCGGGTTAGCCTCGCCTTCATCTCGGCCGAGCCGCGCCGGGTGGTTAGTCTAACGGTATCGCCTGCAGCGATTCCAAGTACGCCCGCCGTGTCGGGATGGATCTCGACGAAGGGCTCGGGTTCGGCGGCAGCCAGTTCCGGCACGCGCCGGGTCTGTGCACCGGATTGATAATGGGTCAGGACCCGGCCCGTGGTGAGGAAGTATGGGTAGGTTTGGTCTGGCTCCTCGGCGGGGCCGCGATGCTCGACCGGGTGGAAGCGGGCGCGGCCATCCTCGGTCGCAAAGCGATCCTGGAACAGGCGAGGGGTGCCAGGATGGTCCTCATTGGGGCAGGGCCAAAATACTCCCTGCTCGGCGGCGATCCGGGAGTATGATATGCCCGCGTAATCGGCTGCTCCGCCGGCGGTGGCGCGGCGAAATTCCTCGAATATTGCGGTTGGGTCGGCGGAGAAATGCGCGCCGGCCTCCAATCGGTCGGCGAGGGCCTTTAGAATCTTTGTATCTGTCCATGCACCCGGCGGCGGCTCCTTGACCCGGCGACGCAGCAGGACCCGGCCTTCGAGATTGGTCGTCGTGCCCTCTTCCTCGGCCCATTGGGTAACCGGCAAGACGACATCGGCAAGCCGGGCCGTTTCAGATAAAAACAGGTCGCCAACCACCAGGAGATCGAGCTGGCCCAGGCGGGCGCCAAGCGGCGCTGCTTCTGGGGCCGAGACCATGATATTGGAGGCCAGGACGAGCAGGCCCCGGACAGGGCCCCCTAAGGCGTCGAGCAATTCGCAGGCGGAGAGGCCTGGGCCTGGCAAATCCTCTGGCGCGATGCCCCAAACGGCGGCGATTTCGGCGCGGTGTTTGGGGTTATCGAGCTTGCGGTAGCCGGGGA
>JAFAHH010000293.1 GCA_019237355.1 Acetobacteraceae bacterium
GGCCAACGCGCCGGCCTACCGCGCCGATTCCGCCACGTCCGTAGCTCGGGATCAAACCAGCGCCCGTCCGGTAGGCAGCGGATCGCCGCCCCGTGCTGCCGCCCGCATCGCTGGCAGACGCCCCCAGCGCGCTCGAAGCGGACACGTAGGCTCAGCTCGCGCCAATGCGGCGGATAAAGGGGGCGGAGCTCACGGCGGATCGGCATGCCGCTAACTGCCGACGAGCTTAATTCCCCTGATCGAGAGTCTCGGTACTGCCGCCTGGGAAGGCCTCAGGGTGAGGCCGGTTGGTGTCGTTTCAATTCTAGCATGCGGATATGCTACGATGACATCCGGGAGAACCTGGCGGACACGGCGTGCCAGCTCCTTCATGGCACTCTCCTCCGAACCGATCTGCGACTGCAGCGCCGCCCAACGTAGATGCACCTCCTGTTTTAGCCGCGGAAGACGATAAGCGAGCAACGCGTACAGATCGAGGCCCAACGAGTTACCACTCAGGTGCGCGATTGCTCGCTTGTCCAATGGAACCGCATGCTCGCGGAGATGCTCGTGAAAGCGCGAGCTAAGTTCGACGGTCCCATTCCATTCGTTCCCGCCCCTGCCCTCCCACAGCTCCAGTCCATCCACGATGCGGGTGTCACTCACCATGGTCTTGGTTACGCCTGACGCTGCATCGATATCGCTCCATTGAAGGGAGAAACTGCACCTCGCTATCCGGAGCGCCTGCTCGCGCACTGCAGTTATGGACCCTCTCGGTCCGCCGGTTACCGGCAGGCCGAGCGAACGCAGGAATGCAGACAAGGACGGCCCTAGAGATACTGTCCGAGCCTTCAAACCTTCGGTTTGCAGATGGATGAGGATGAGGCGCGCTTTCGTTCCGTACGGCACACCCACCCATCCATCGTCGGCGGGATGTGAATCCGGACGCGCCAGCGTTCCCGGTGTGATGGAAAGTGTGAATCTGCCCGAAGTTCTGCGCCAAACTGCGTGATTACTTTCCGGTCGAGAGTGCGGCAAAGCTGTTTGGCAGAGACCGCTATGGAGAAATGACAGATCCTCTGCTTCTGGCAAAGTGCTGAGCAGCTCGTGCGCTGCCTCAACCCGCCGAAGCAGGCGTTCACGTTGCTTTGGCGTTACCGCATCCGCGGCCGCACGACGCCGGGTCTCTTCCAGTCCGAGAAGGTTGAGTTGCTCGGTAATCGACATGCAGGGCCTCCGCCTTCTCGCCTAGCATCATGCTGACGATTCGGTGCGCTGAATTGCCCACCCGGAAGCGTGCAGGTTTTCCACGCTGAATCGCCCCGCGGGCCAGAGTTATCTCCAATGAATCTCCCGCTCAAAAACGCTGAAACTCCCACCGCGCGACTCGGACGTGTACGCTGAATTGCCCACCTGCAACCGGCTATCCACGTAGAAATGCCCACCCATACCTATAAGAGACTGATCTAGACTTCCTATAGGGTCAGGAAAGGCGATCAGCAGCACAATTGAAGGCGGCATTGAAGTGCGGTGGGTGATTCAGCGCACCTGCCAGTCTATGCCGCTTGAGGATAGCAAGTGCTAGCTCAAGATAGCGAGAGCTATCGACTAGCACGCGCTAGCGACGTGCCCCGCCGGCGCCGGATGATCCTGTCGGTCAAATCAGCCTCTCCGACAGCAAAGCCGACAGCCGCGAGTGCACGAGCAATGATCACACGCTGCGAAACCCGCTCCCGCTCTGCTGCATCTGCGAGCTGATCGGCCAACCTTCGCTGGATGCGTACGTTAAGCTGAACCAATTCTTCCTCCGGAGCTGGCTCTGCCTTGACCGTAGGGGTCGTTACGGCGGGCGGGACGCTTGGATCCTGCGCACGCGCCAGCGCCACCATCTCCGCCGGGCTCGGCTTCGGTTGCGGACGGATGCCCTTGAATGCGGCTTTACCCACGCCCGGACCTCCTAAATAGCTAGTTTCTATCTATTGCTAGACGATAGCACGAACTAGAGCTTCCGGGATCCATCCGAGCTGCCGCAGCTCAGCGACTAACGCAGCTATCTCCTCTAACGCCAAAGAACTGCCCGGCAACCTGCCGGTAAAGCCGATCTCCCCATGACCAACCAAGTCGCTGAGAGCTGTCGTAAGTCGGGGCAGCCGCAGGTCTTCGGCCTGGCTAAGCGCGTGCTTTGATAGACTTGTACCCCGGCGCACCCGGTTGGCCACGACCCGGACTGGCACCTCTCGTCTGGCAGCCCTGGCGAGGCTCTCGGCCCGCTGCACCGTGCGCTCCGCCTCGACCAGATCAGCCCGTCCAGGCAATACCGGCACTAGCACCGCGTCAGCGCCGGTCATGGCCACACTTGCGGCGAGGCTGGCGAAGCCGGCGGTATCAATGATGAGCGAATCGGCCGTGGCGCTAAGCGCCGGCATTGCGAGGGCAACACGGGTTTCGTCTGCTTCCGCAATTACCTCTACCGGCGGCGGACCCTCGTAGACATCGGCAAGCCAGCCGGACAGCGCACGATTCGGATCGGCGTCCAGTACGGCAATCCGGCAGCCGTCTGCGGCCAGCTGGGCTACCAGGATCTCGGCCACCACCGTCTTGCCGACACCGCCCTTGCTGCTCGCAATCGTCAGAATCGGCATAGCAAGTCTCCTTTCGCATTGAATAGCAAAAGCTAGCAGCCGCTAGTCAATAGCTTAGACAATGTTCCGGGACTGCTATTGGAAATGGAAGGGCAGGGACCGCCCACCGCAGGCAAAGGTTCACCTGACCTGTCCGGACGGATCTCTGAAGCAGCTGCCTGCCCGATCAATCTGGCGCGGCGGATGCAAGACCTCACACCCCTTGCAGTCCGGCGCTGCTGGGGCTAACCGCTAGCACTCACGATGAAGTGCTGCTTGCACCGAATTGCTGCATTGCAGCAGCAATTAAAGGGAGTGTTCCGCATGAAGTTCCGTCCCCTGCACGACCGCGTCGTGGTCCGTCGGATCGAGGCCGAGGAAAAGACCGCGGGCGGTATCATTATTCCCGACACGGCAAAGGAGAAGCCCATCGAAGGCGAGGTGATCGCCGTCGGG
>JAFAHH010000396.1 GCA_019237355.1 Acetobacteraceae bacterium
TGTTGAACGCTCGAGCCGACAGTCCCCCCTGTTGTCTGTGCGACTAGATTGAGGAGATAACCGCCGGCAGTGCTGCCAAAATCCTCGCCGAAGGACGGAAGACTCCCGAGGCTTCCCAGCGCACCGCCCACTGCGCCGGCTGCGGCGGCCGAATGCGATCCCGGCCTGCTGAACGGTCGCGACCGATGCCGCGGCGATATCTTCCTCGCCGCCCTTCGCGCCGGCCATGACGTGCTCCCGCGCGCCCGAAGTTCCAACGCCAACTCGAGACCGTTCAGGTCCGGCATGTGATAGTCGACAACAAGGCACCCGACTCCGGCATCGTCTTTGAGGAAATCGAGACCGCTCAAATATGTCCGCACCTCAAAGTTCTGGATCTCCAGCAGGAGGCGGGTCGAATCGCAAACCGCTTCGTCATCGTCGACAACGGCGACCACTCGCCCATGGGGACTGATCCGCCCTGCCAGCATGGCCGAAATCATTGCGACCGAGGATCGCCAGCTACCCGAAGAGGTCCGCACCGAGTTTGCACTGAAGGGGCTGGAGGCGGGGGCGCGCGCCCGAGCACTGGCTGCGAGGGATTCTTGTTAGCGAACCAGGAGCTTCCGGCCTAAATCTGCGTTGGTAAGCGCAAAGGGGGAGGAGAATTGCCGTGGAAGAAATACGCACCATCCATTCGGCTTAAGTTTGTAACATTACGAGGCCCTATTGAAGCTCGATCAAATTGGCGAAAATGGCCTCAGGATTGGTAAATCCGATGGGCCTCGCGGCGCAGCGTCTCGTAGCATTCGCATGAGCCATCTTCTAATGCGGCCCGGTCGGCGATCGTGACCGAGGCGTAACGGTAGCTGATAGCACCTGCGTGTTGCAGGGTCCTCAGGATCATCGACAGACGCGCTCGATTTACCCCCATCATCAGCGCCAGGAACTCATGCGTGACGGTGAAGGTGGGCGTCTCTGCGCTGTCGTGTGCTGCGAGCAGCCAGCGACAGCATCGCTGGCGTAGGGTGTGCAGGCGATTGCACGCAGCCCTCTGAGCCGCAAGGTCAATCTCGTACCGCAGATACCGTAGGACGAGCTCCCTCAGGGGCGGGCTCTGCTCTACTTCGGCAACGAGGGCGGCGGTTCTGAGGCGATGCGCCGAGCCGTCTACCTGGACTTGAGCTTCGATCATCGGTTGCGTCATGCCAACGAGTATTGCAACTCCGACCATTCCTTCCGGGCCAACGGTGCCGACCTCGGCAGTGCGGCCGTCGCTCATGGTCTTGACCAGCGAAACCAGGCCGTAGTCCAGAAAATAAAGTTGCGACGGGCTCACGCCCGGTTCGATCAGAATTGCTCGCCGCTGCAGCGCAACCCGTTCGAGCTGAGCGGATAGCCGAGCCAAAATCTCGGGCGGGATCGCCATCAAGAAGCGGTTCCGTAGACTGTCTCTGTGCGACCGCATGATCTTCTTCTCCGGCTTCCGAGCCGCCTGGCCCGTGGGCCAGGCGGGAGGGGGTTAAAAAAATCTCGATGAAATGAATCAGATGCAACAGACCGAAACTCGCGCTGCACGCTGAGATGGATCGCTCGTTGATATACATCAATTTTTCTCTGCCGGTAGGACAGTAGGGGCGCTCCATGGGAGACCGCCAATGCATGCCGACTCAACGCAAACCGACCCGACAAGACTCCGCGAACTCGATTCCTGGTACCGCAACTTCGCCGAGCGAACCGGCAGTCCGGCGATCTGGGAGGCTCGGCTGCGCACGGCCAAGGGACTTGAAGCCGAAGCTGATCTTGTCGAGCGTGCCCTGAAGAGCCGTAACCCGGGCGAGGTTGGTTAAGCCAGTGGAAAAATTGGTTAATAGAGAAGGCCCGCACGTGGCCTTGCTCCATGAGCTGGCCGAGCGGCTCACAGCTGCCGGGAACTACCTGACAGCGATGCAGCACCGGGCGGCAACGGAGGCTCGCCACATAAATCCCCCATCGGCAGAAATTCTGCGTCGGGCGCTCGCGCAGATCGAGCAGGCCGGCCAGGCTCTTGGTCACCTGCGGAAAGTGTTGGACGGCCCCTCGCCCGGCGAGAACCGAGCGGGCCGCTGCTACCGCGTTTGCTTCATGAACCGATTTGCCCGCGGCAGGAACACGATAAACGCCTGCCAGCGCAGCATCGTGATCCCTTCTGCCGAGTCGCGCGAGGCCGCAATCGAGGCGGCGAAGCAGCGCTTTGCCGAGCTCGAAAGCATCCCCAATTGGCAAATCCATGCCTCGTTCATCGAGGCTGGACTGCTCGAAGATGATGCCGCGGCCCGGCGCGAAGCGGACGAGCAACGCGGCGCCGATGATTACGCCAACCTGCTCGCACACGAGTGAGGGCGGAACTCACGCTGAGGCCGATCCTGGTTGCCCCTGACGGCTCCGACGGGGCCAGGCGCGCGGTGGACGCTCGCTGGGGCGGTTCAGGACAACGATCGCGAGCTTTCAATGAGTTAACGTACAATTAAATCGGTACGTCTTCCGCAGAGATTTACGGTCCGATGA
>JAFAHH010000436.1 GCA_019237355.1 Acetobacteraceae bacterium
TCGTGTCAGCAGCGACGACACCTTGCCGCGCTCCGACCGCGCCTATGCGGCCGATCCCGAGCTGGCCGTTGCCGACCGCATGTTCCTCGATGACGAGCCGCTCTTTGCCGTTCTCGCCCTTGACGATTCGCGGCGCCCGGTCGCGGAACTTGGGGTCGATGTATTTGTCCCAGAGATCAAGCGGTTCGAGGATATGCCCGTCGGAATCGATGACGTTGTACGCGCGACCCATGGCCCAACTCCTTTCGGGTGGATAGCGAGACCCGGAACCAAACGCTCGTTTGGTTTGCTCGGGACGGTATGCCCGCGGCCGGCGAGTGTCAAGCATGACCGGCATCAGGATCGCCCTGCCTCGCCTGCAGATCCCCCCATTTGTTTGGTGGCCCAGGGGTTGCATTAGGAACAAGGAAGAAAAACGCAACCCGGCGCTGCGCATGGCAGTGGAGAAATTGGGGCGGTTTTCCCGACAAAGGACGAGCCTATCTCCGCGTGCGGCAAAGTTTTGCCGAAACTCAACCGGAGCACTATAGCCATGAGAGGTCTTCTGAGCGGCATGGCGATCATCGCCGCGCTTGCGATTGCGGTACCGGCTTCAGCTCAGCGTTCGGGCCCAGGCCCCGGCGCAGAGACGGGCACTGGCCCCGGCACCTACCCGCCCGGCGGCTATGGCCCCTCCTCTTCCTCGCTTTTCAATGCACAGCCGGGGTATCCCTATCGAACCGGCGTGTCACCCGGAGGCACGACGTGGCCGACGAATTCATCAACCGGCGCAATGCCGCCTAGGGACGTGCCTCAGTCGCACTAATTCATCAAGCAAGGGTTGACACGTTGTGAGGGGCGGGCTGCCCGGCCCGCCCTCGCCGTGTCTGCTATTTGGAGTGATCATACCGGCGGCTCACCCTTCAGCATAAGGCGGTAGAGGTAGCGCCGCTCGTTCATGTCGTAGTCCGGGTTGGCCTTGTGGATGACGCTGCGGTTGTCCCAGATCACAAAGTCGCCGTAGCGCCATTGGTGCCGGTATTCGTATTTTTTCTGGATTGCGTGCGTCATCAGTTCATTGACGAGGTCCAGGGCCTCCTCGTCCTGCATGCCGACAATTCCCTCGATCCGCACCGGGTTGAGATAGAGTGCCTTGCGCCCATTTTCGGGATGGGTGCGGACCAGCGGGTGCACGCCCGGCGGCGGCACTTGTCGGGCGTTGTCTTTACTTAGCGGCCGCAATTCGCGGGGGCTGTATTTGCTGAGGTATACGTGCACCGCCTTGAGACCCTCGATCCGCTGTTTGGTCGCCTCCGGCAGATCGTCATAGGCCTGGTGCATGTTGACGTATTGGGTGTCGCCGCCATGGCTCGGCAGCGACACCGGGAACAGCATTGTCGCCTTCGGCGGCGCCGGGTGGTTGGAATGATCGGTGTGAAAGGTCTCGCCGGAGATGTAGCGCTTGCCCGGCACGGTCTGCTCGTTTGAGACATAATAGATCTGCGGATATCCCGGCACATGCATCTCACGCTTGTCGTGCTGGAACAGCTCGCCAAAGATCTGGGCAGCGGCGATGAATTGCGGCGGGGTGAACTGCTGGTCACGGATCACCAGGACGTGATGGTCGGCAAAAGCCCTGTTCAGCGCGGCGCGGGTTTCGGCGTCGACGCCTTCGTTCAGGTCGATGCCTCGCACTTCGGCGCCGGTATGCGGGGTCAGCGATGTGATCGTGTTACTCATCGGGTCTGTTTCTCGCATTCAGTGGAAGGTGCCGCCGCCGTCGACGGCCAGCGCCGCACCGGTCACAAAGGACGACTCCGCGCTGGTCAGAAACAGAATGGCCTGCGCGATCTCCAACGGCTCTGCGATGCGCTTCATCGCGTAGCGATCCACCTCGCGCTGCAGGCCGGTCGTCATCGGCGTGTCAACCATGCCCGGGCACACGCTGTTGACGCGGATCGACGGGGCCAGTTCGGCGGCCAGGGCTCGCGTCAGATTGACCACGCCGCCTTTTGAGGCGGCATAAGCGGTCATGTTCGGGGTGTTCGGCACCAATCCCTGACCGGAGGCTATGTTGACGATCATCGCCAAAGGCGCCTTCTTGAGCCACGGCAGACAGCA
>JAFAHH010000445.1 GCA_019237355.1 Acetobacteraceae bacterium
GCGTTTATACAGCGCGTCCGGCCGGGACGCTAGTAGTGACCGGGTCCTGGCCAGAACCGCAGTGGGGGAGAGCCTGGGGTCGGCGGCGATGTCGTGAGGGATGGCAGCGAAGGGGATGGTCGTCTTGGATTGGGTCCCCCGGGGCACACCTTCCCCCCGTCCGATCCGCGGGGCCGCGGCCGTCGTGGAGTACTGGGTTGTCGGGCAGTTCACGGCTGCTCCCCCTGTTCCCCGGCACGGAGCCGGGCTTGGAACGCCGAGGCAACTAGGGACCGCCCACAACTGGGCTACGCGGCGGGCACGGTCTTGAGGCGAGAGCGGGCCGCAGTGTCGCGTTGTGGGAGCGTGGGGGGAAATTTCGGTGAAGGGATCGGACCGGCCCTTGCATTGGGCCGGGGGTTGGTTAGAATAGCGCACGTAAGCACCCCCTCCCCATACCAATGGGTTTTGGATTCGCCTCGGCCGGTAGCGTGGCAGCCTTAGGCCTTGGCATCAAAAGAATCAAACGAGCCCCCGAGACGGCTTGGTACCCGTCTCGGGGGTTCGTGCGTTATACAGCGCGTCCGGCCGGGACGCTAGTAGTGACCGGGTCCTGACCAGAACCGCCTATTAGGGCCGTGCGCGAGGAACGTCCACTACCGGCTGAGCCCATGTCGGTGTCAGAACGCCCGGGCAGCGGTCGGTCGCGTTCGAGTACCCACCAGCGGCAAATCGCGCAGGTTGTGGCTGAACCGCCGGTGTAGGCACGCAGAAGCTTGATCCGCTCCACCGTAGTCCCATCCCTCAGAACCGCTTGGGGTGGGGTGTCCCTCTTTGAGAGACGCTCTTCGAGGTCCCACGCTTCCGCGTCCAGGCCCCGCCATTGAATAGAGTAGCCAGTTGAGAAAGTGCTGTAGCCTCTGAGCGTCCGAATCAAGCTCTGCCCGCTCTGTGCGCCTGCGGACCTAGCCTGATGGTATCGCCAGCATGCTCAGAACATCGGTACGCTGCCGCAAGGGGTTGACCGCCTCCTGATCCTTTCGGGTCTTGCAAAGTAAACGACTGTCGGCTTCAGCCGACAGCTTTCCGGGTCATCTCAGCCGCAGTTCCGGGTGTTCCGGCTTTGGCTTGGGCGATGTCCAGTTTTGAGGCCGGTTGACGTCGGCCCGATCCCGGATGTTCCGGGAGGCGTTGAAATCGGCGCTTGTGGAGTACCCGCAGTGTTGGCACTGAGAAAAAGCTTGGCTCTTGCGGTTGGCTTGATCGCAATATCCGCAGACCGAGCAGGTCCGGCTGGTATTGCGGGGATCGACCAAGAGCACGGGAATTCCAGCCAGTGCAGCCTTGTACTCCACGCACACTCTGAGCTGGTAGAAACTCCAACCCGAATGGCGGGCTCTGTCCTTGGCTCGAATACAAAATATTTGTAATATCAAATGTGAATTTATATAATGATATTAAGAGTAATAAGCGGATTCCCACGAGAGTTAGAAGATGCCACACAAAGATCCTGAAAAGCGAAAGCAGTCCCAGCGACGTTATCGTGAAGCAAATTGTGAAAAACTTCTTGAATATGACAGGAGATATCGTTCAGAGAACGCCGAGAAAATCACCGCGTATCAGAAGAAACATAGAGAAGAGAATCAAGATAGATCTCTTGCCAGGGAACGCCACAAGAATCGATTGCTTAGGGCGAGGCTTCGCCAAGAAATTATCGCGCAACTTGGGGGCCAGTGTGTCCAATGTGGTTTCTCTGACTGGCGGGCACTTCAAATCGACCACGTTAATGGAGGAGGTGTTTCCGATAGGAAATCAAGAATAAACCTCCATCAATACTACAAGTCAATCCTACTGGCATCGGATGGCACCTATCAGCTTCTCTGTGCCATCCGTGAGCACAGTTGGCGGGTCTCCACTGGCTGTAATCAAGCGGTACATCGAGAACCAGAAGCGAGTCTAAGGCGTGCCCGTCCACAAGGTTTTTCGATTCCCGATGCGTTCCACCAAAGAGCAAGAGCACACCCTGGTTCGACAGGCTGGGGCGAGGCGTTGGGTCGGGAATTGGGGGCTGGCTCGATGGAAGGAAGTCTATGCCGAAACCGGAAAGTCGATCAGCCTCAAACAACTCTCCGCCGAGTTGACTACGCTGAAGAGCAAACCCGGGACGGCCTGGCTCAAAGAGGCTGACGCCCAGTTGCTCCAGCAAGCGCTGAAAGACCTGCATCATGCCTTCGTCAATTTCTTCGCAAGGCGTGCTCACTATCCCCGGTTTAAGAGCCGCAAACGAGACTCGCTGCGGTTTCGCATCCCTCAGCGAGTCAAGGTTGCCGACGGCAAGGTCTACGTCCCCAAGGTCGGGTTGGTGCGCATGCGACAGAGCCAGGCGGTCGGTAGACGGACCAAGAGCGCGACATTCCGCCGCGACCTTTGCGGCCAATGGTACGCGAGCCTCACTGTCGAGTTCGATTTGCCCGACGTTGCCCCCTCAATGCCCCACCCCACCAAGGTTGTGGGTGTCGATCTCGGCTTGATTGACTTCGCCACGCTGAGCGATGGCTCCCGATCCTATCCCAGCACCAAAGTTCTACCGCGGGGCCCAGCGAAGGCTGCGGAGGGCTCAGAAAACCGTTTCCAGACGAGCGAGCGGGTCCAAGAGAAGGACCAAAGCACGGATCAGGCTCGCCCGCGTCCACCGCAAAACTGCCAACCAGAGGGGGGATTTTCTTCATAAGCTCACGACCAAACTGATTCACGACTACGACCGGGTGTGCATCGGGGCTCTGGAACTGCAAGCCACCGATCGTAGTCGATCGTTTCTTCCCTTCATCCAAGCTGTGCAACGCATGTGGTGCGCTCAACGACCTTCTCAAGCTCTGGGATCGGGAGTGGGGCTGCGATTGTGGAGCACACCACAAGGAGGTTCAACGCTCGGGGAGCCGGTGTCAGACCTCCGATGGAGGCAGTCGGCGTCGAGCCGAGAATCCCCAGCCTTTAGGCGTGGGGAGTGTCAAGGAGTGGCACGTCTTCGGGTACCGTCCTCCCCTCCCCGGTAGGCGCGGTCGAGCAGGTCGATGGGATGGGCGACTTGGATCGGGATGCCGCGCTCCTTGACATAGCGGGTGATCTGGAGGAGGCAGCCGACGTTGCCCGTGGTGACCACCTTGGCACCGGTGGCCTCGATATGGGCCACCTTGCGGTGGCCGAGCCGCTCCGACATCTCGGGCTGAGTCAGGTTGTAGGTCCCCGCCGCGCCACAGCAGACCTCGCTCTCCTCGATCGGGACCAGCTCCAGGCCCGGGATCATCGCGAGCAACTTGCGGGGCTGCTCGCGGATCTGTTGGGCGTGGCAGAGATGGCAGGCATCGTGGTACGCCACCCTCATCGGCAGCGGGTTCCGGGGCACGATCGGGCCGAGCGCGACGAGGAACTCGGAGATGTCGCGGACCTTAGCCACGAACCGCGCGGCGGCAGCGCTCTCAGCGGCCGGCAGGACGTGTGGGTATTCCTTGAGCATCGCGCCGCAGCCGGCGGCGTTGGTGATGATCGCGTCGAACTGCTCGGGGTCGAAGGCCTTGAGGTTCTGGCGCATCAGCGCCAAGGTGGGCTCCTCGGCGCCCGAGTGGTAATGGATCGCGCCGCAGCAAGCCTGGCCGCGCGGGATGACCACCTCGCAGCCGTTCTGCTGGAGCACGCGCGCGGTGGCGGCGTTCGTCTCGGGATAGAGCGCGTCGGCCACGCAGCCCAGGAGCAGCGCGACCCGCGCGCGCTTCGGGCCGATCGGGGGCAAGACCT
>JAFAHH010000457.1 GCA_019237355.1 Acetobacteraceae bacterium
CGCTGTCTGCAACACCGGCGAATGGTACCGGAGCTGGGCGGACTCGCCGATCGCCTCATCGATCACCGAGTCGAGCGCGATGACGCGCCGGACGAGCTCCCGCCGCATTGGCTGCGTCTGCGGAAGTTGCGGGCCAGCCAGCGCCAAGGTACCAAGAAACCGTCCGATAACCTCGGTCGATATCTCCGCGATCAGGGTGGCGAGCCGGCGACTTGCGCTGCCGAAATCGGTTCCCGCCAGCACGACGCCGGCGGAGACGATGCCAAGGCAGATCTCCGTACAGCGGATTACGGCGAGTATAAAGGCTTGGCGGTTTGCGCCCCCGGTCGCCTCTAGCTGGCTGCTCGCGATGATTGCCGCCGTGATCCCTGCAAGCTGCGCTGCAAGGGCTAAAAAGTTGCGGAGTATCGTGGCGACCAAAGCGCACCCTGCGCCCCACAATGCCAGACCCGCAAGAAAACCGACGCGATTCTGCGGGAAACACGCCGTCAGTACCACGATCGCCACGGCGCCTACTACAGTGCCGATCATGCGGAACCAACCTTTGCGCAGCGAAGCGCCGAGATGTGGCTGACACACGAGAGCCGCGGTTGTTCCAGCCCAGTAAGCGTTGTCGAGCTCAAGCCAAAACGCAATATAGAGCGCGAGACAGACCGAAACCCACAGCCGCAAGCCAAAGAACAGCGGTGGCCCTGCGGCGCTTAACGCATTCGCCAGGCGGGCAGCGAAGGTCGCATTAGATGCAACCGGCGTACCCTGCCCCGGAGGCTCAGCCTCTGTCATGGAACGAATCTCGGCCGAATCTCTCAATCAAAGGATCGATGACGATGTCGCCCTGAGGTCGGCAGCAGCAGATCATCGCATTGCCCTCGGCTCATGGCTCGACGGACTCTGGATGGTAATCGACAGCGCCGTTGATCAGCCCAGTCTCGCAAGTGTGACAGACACCTGTCCAGCATGCCACCGCACCGGCACATCGCATGCCTCGGCAAGTTTGAGAAGGCTTTGGAAGGCCGGGCCCAGGGGACGTTAGGCCGCTCCGCGCAAAGGACACCATTCGGCCCACGCTAGACTAGCGGACCCGGCGGCTGGTGCGGTGGCCGGCGAGGTGCCGCCGCGATGCCAGGTCTCCTCGGCGGAGTTCAGCCGAAAATCTCGGTGTGGATGCGCTTGGCGGCGACATCCCAGTTCCAAGCTCGACGGGAAGATCGTTCATGAAGGCAGATGGGCCGCATTAGATATAAATCCGCATCGCGCGGCACCCCAAGTTGCTCGTGGCGGGTGTTGCCGAGCTCGTGGCGACCTACTTCGATGGCACAGGATCACGTTGGCTTTCCACTGGACTGGTACTCCAGCTTTTCCTTGATGCTTGCAACGTAAGCATCGTGAGGCGCGGGGTTCGCAAGGGCGTCTGCCAACCCCGGGTCGAGTTGAACCTCATCATCCACCAAGCACGCCATATCTCGGTAGAAATGGGTGCCCTTACCCGCGCTTACGAAGGTGTAGGCGATCCGGCAACGGAGGCCAGGAAACGCAAGCTTTTCCGTCTCGATGATCCACAGACGGCTCGGTACGGCGATGGTAACCCACCACTCCGTCTCGAAAGGTTCTGCCTGCGGGTTCGGTTGAATCATCTCCTTCCAATGGGTGCCGGCTCCGGCCGGTTCATGCGTCGCTCCCCGGACGCTTGCTGTTACGGGGTGGGTGCCGACCCAGTTGTCCGGGGTCGTAACGTAGCGGAACACTTCCGTCGGCGTGCGTTCGATAAAGATCTGGCTGGCTGTGCTGATAACGCGCATGGTCGGCCTCACGTGAGCGGTTCTACTTTGGGTATGGTCCTCCGGGCCCTAAGCAGCGCCCAATAGGCCTCTGGCGCGCCCGGTCCATGGGCCGTCGAAAGGAGGGAAAGAGGAATGCAACTGGTAAAATTCGGCCGCACTGGCCTGCGCGTCTCCCGCCTTTGCCTCGGCACCATGACATTCGGCGGCCAATGCGATGAAGCGCGCAGTCACGCCATCCTCGATGCGGCAGCGGATCGCGGCATCAATTTCATCGACACCGCCGATGTTTACCCGCTCGGCGGCGGCTGGAGCGCCGCCGGCGGCACCGAGCAGATTATCGGGACGTGGCTGCAGGGCAAGCGGCACCAATTCATCGTAGCAACCAAGTGCGTCGGTCAGGTGGGTCCGCAACCCTGGGACCAAGGAATGTCACGCAAGCACATCCTTGATGCGGTCGAGGCATCGCTTCGGCGCCTCGGCACCGACTATATCGATCTTTATCAACTGCACAGCTATGATAAAGTGACGCCGATCGATGAGGCTCTGGAGGCCCTGGATACAGTGGTGCGGCAGGGCAAAGCGCGTTACATCGGCGTTTCCAATTGGCCGGCATATCGGGTGGCCCGCGCCCTAGGCCGCGGCGAGGTTAAGAACCTTTATCGGATCGAGTCAGTCCAGCCGCGCTACAATCTGCTGTTCCGCGCCTTCGAGCGCGATCTGCTCCCGCTGTGCGAGGAAGAGGGGATTGCGGTGATCCCATACAATCCGCTCGCCGGCGGCTTACTCACCGGCAAGTACGCTCGGGGCGCGCCGCCGCAAGAAGGCACGCGTTTCACGCTCGGCGGCGCGGGGACCATGTACCAGGCGCGCTACTGGCACGATCAGGAGTTCGCATCCGTCGAAAGCCTGCGCAATGTCGCGCAGGAAAGCGGCATGAGCCTAGCGACGCTCGCGGTGGCCTGGGTGTTGTCCAACCCGGCCGTCACCGCGCCCATCATCGGTGCAAGCCGCCCCGAACAGCTCGCCGACAGTTTTGCCGCCGAGGAAAAGGGCGGGTTGCCCGCAGATCTGATGAGCCGGCTTGACGAGCTTACGCGTATTTGGCGAGCGAGCGACGCGGAGCGCTAGAGCATTCCCGAACAAGACGTCCCAATCGACCGCGCCTTGGCCGATGTGGAGGCCCGAGTTGAGGGTGCGCTCTCGAGTCGCGCCGATGGAACAATTTGATGCAGGCCCGAGCAAGCACTAATCCAGCCCAATGGGGGATGGACTTTACATGAGAGGTTGGCATGAGGGTTTGCGGGTCCCCATTGTTGCGTTTGCGGTCTTTGCAGGTTCATTGACCCCCGAAAGCAGTATTCCTGGCTTGGCCCAGATAACCCGCGACACGGGCGGCCAAATCCTTATGGGTCACGCGGCTTACGGCGACTGGCATCGAGACAAGCCGGGCCTGCGCCGGCGAATCACCGCCGCGGATCTGCCCCGTCCGTACGCGACTGAGTCCGCATCGAACGCGTCCTCGGTTGTAGAACCGCCGCCGGGCGCTGAGCCCAAGGTCCCACCTGGGTTTACAATGCATCGATTCGCGGACGGCCTCGAAAACCCACGCCTCGTGCGCGTCGCTCCGAACGGGGACATTTTCATCGCCGAGACCGCCGCCGGGCGAATTCGTGTGATGCGCGCCGCTGATGGAGCGCTCCAGCCCGATCGCAACGAAGTATTCGCGAGCGGCCTCGACGCGCCATTCGGGATTGCCTTCTATCCACCCGGGCCAGATCCACGCTGGGTCTACGTCGCTAACACCAACTCGGTTGTTCGTTTTCGCTATCGTTCCGGCGATCTTAGAGCAAATAGCAACGCTGAGACGGTCGTGGCGCAGCTCGCTGAGACTACTGGCGGCCACAGAACCCGCGATGTTGCATTCAGCTTGGATGGAAACCGGATGTTCATCTCGGTTGGATCGGCGTCAAACGCTGGAGAAGGTTCCCGTTGGAAACTTTGGCGCGATCGGATACCGCCTTGGAGCGAGCAACAGATCCATGAATGGGAAAAACAGCATGGCCTGGGAGCCGCTTGGGGGCCGGAGGCGAATCGAGCCGACGTTCTCGTATTCGACCCGGACGGCAGCCACCGGCGCGTTTTCGCGACCGGCATACGCAACTGTGTAGGCCTTGCCGCCCATCCGCAAACCGGCGATCTGTGGTGCTCGACCAATGAACGCGACGGACTCGGCGACGATCTCCCTCCCGACTACGTCACAAGAGTTCAGGGGGGCGCGTTTTATGGCTGGCCGTGGTACTACATCGGCAGCAACGAAGATCCCCGCCACAAGGGCGAGCGGCCCGAACTCGCTGGGCGCACGACGGTTCCTGACGTCTTGATACAGCCGCATTCGGCGCCGATGCAGATCACATTCTATCGCCCGCCAACAGCGGGAACGGCTGCTTTCCCAGCTGACTACAATGGGGATGCGTTCGTGGCCCTACACGGCTCTTGGAACCGTGCCCGGCTGACCGGGTATAAGATCGTGCGGATCCGGCTGCATGATGGTGTCCCGACAGGGGAGTACGAGGATTTTGCAACTGGGTTCGTTATAGACGATCACAATGTCTGGGGGCGGCCAGTCGGCGTTGCGGTCGCCCATGACGGAGCTCTACTCGTCACCGAGGATGGTAACGGGACTATGTGGCGCATCGCATATACCGATTTCGCCCGCGGCAAGAACTGAGCCTAGAAAGCAGCACCACGAACGCCGGTTTCGATCGCCCCCTCGGCACCACCCGGCAGCGGAAGAATGTGTTACATAACGGACTCTGACTCGTTACGGGAAGGCCTTTCCGCAATTGACTAAAATGCACCATTCGGTGCCAACCGCGCTACTCTGGCAAAAAATCGCGAATTGAGGGTCACCTAGCCTTCAGACGGATATTGACTTACCCGGAAACCCCTATGTAGCTGGAAAACATGCCTCGACGTCGCGCATCATGGGTTCTGGGAACGCTTGGGCTGGCGGCGCTTGGCCTCGTTTTCCCCAACACCGCGTCAGCGCAGTGGTCGATTTTCAGCGAGCTAGAGCTCGGGGTGCTCGCGCACGATGTGCCGGTCCTTGGTTCTCGGAAAGAGAGTGGGGCGGATCTCAACGGAGAGTTGCGATTCGTGTCGCCCGTTCCCGAGAGTCTGGTCTCCGGGATCGCGCCGCCGTTTCGTTGGATGCTAACGCCTCGCCCGAACATCGGCGGGAGCGTGAACACCTCCGGTTATACGAGCCAGTTCTATTTTGGCCTCACCTGGACCGCGGAGCTTTTCAAAGACGTATTCCGCCCTGAAGACGGTGTCTTTTTCGGCATCGGATTTGGTCCCGCCTTCAACAACGGGCACATCTCCACGATCAGCCCCAGTCACAAGAGCCTCGGGTCGAACGTGCTCTTCCACCCAAGCCTGGAGCTGGGCTATCGGTTTGATCGCCCCTACAGCATTGAGATGTATTGGGATCACAGCTCGAATGCCGGCCTCGCGACGAAAAATGAGGGCCTGAACAATCTAGGCATCAGGTTTGGCATACGCTTCTAGCAGTCTGCTGAAAAAGGAAAGGCCAGGGCTCTGCCCTGGACCCGCTGGGGCCGAAAGGCCCCAGGCCCCACCCACTAAGTGATTGGATTGCAAAGGCTCTGCCTTTGCTGGGGTCCAGGGGCAAAGCCCCTGGCCTTCTGTC
>JAFAHH010000473.1 GCA_019237355.1 Acetobacteraceae bacterium
GATCGCCCGGCTTGCCCAGGCAGAAAGGCTCCATCTTGCTCCATTGCTCATCCGTCAGGCAGAACCGATCCACGGCCAAACTCCTTTTCGGAGTTTGGAATCACACGCGCCGTGACCGAGGGAATCCCCAATCTCAACAGGCCCTAGTCAGCCAGCCCGAGGAGTCGAGCAGGTCTGCACTGCGGGCACGGTTTCGATGTTCCTCCATTTCTGAGCATGAGCGACTTCAAAGTTTGGGAAGAGGAAGGGCCGCCTTAAGGATGATCAGCGAGATTGGGGCAAATCAGCCGCAAGACGAGCAATTCCGCAATGTTGCGGCAAACGAACCGCCGCGATCCGAGTGTCTCAGCCGATGCTTTGCCTCAATCCGCGCACCCCTCAGGGGATGATCCGGTCCGAACGAAGCTGGTCGAATATCCGCAGGAACATCTCCTCCGTATCCACCACCTCGTGGAAACCGTAGCGCCGCGCCTTTGTCATGCTGGAGATGATGTCGAACCCTGCCGAGAACACGAAGTCTCCGAATTTCCAGGACGCGATCTGGTCATAGGGGATGGGCCGAAGCCCGTGCTCCGCCACCAAGCGGTCCCACAGCGGGGCCTTGTCCCGCATCATCTCGGCCAAACAGATGTGCTGGCGCGGTCCGGCCTCCATTCCGAAATGCCGGGCGATAGCAGGCCATAAATACTCCCATCGGATCAGGTCACCGTTGGTGATGTTGAACGCTTCGTTGCCGCAACGCGGCTCGGTCGCCATCCAGAGCGTTCCACGGGCCAATAGCTCCGCGTCGGTGCACTGATAGAGAGCGCGCCAATTGGCCTCGATGCCCGGGTGCCGGAGCGGCATCCCAATCGCCTTGGATAGCGTGGCATAGATCGCGATAACCATCGCGAGGTTCATGGGGTTGCCGACGGCGAACCCGCAGATTGCATGCGGGCGAGCCGCCGACCAGGTCCACCTCTTTCCTCGCTGCCGCGCTACCACCAAGTCTTGCTGGTCGTAGTAGAAGTTAGGCGGCATGTGCCTCGGGTCATCTTCGCGCGCCGGCGTTTTGAACGGGCCGAGATGATTGCCGTACCATTTTGTTCCCTCCATTAGGTTGACGTGGGCGAGGCCGGGCGAGGCCGGCTCGATGGCGTCAAGCAGGTTCTCGAACATGGCCACGTTGGGTGCTGTCGTCTCGATCCAGGTCGGCCGTTCGATGTAGGCGCTGTAGAAGACATGTGTGATGCCGCGCGGCGTGCCGAGCGCGGCCTGGGTCGCCGGGCGGTCAAGCAGGTCGAGTGACAAGTGCTCGTAATCGCCTTCGACATCCGGTTTGCGGCGGGAAACCGCGAGCACGTCCCAGCCGCCGATGGCGAGGAGATGTCGCAGCAGGTTGCGGCCGACGACGCCTGTTGCGCCGACGACCAGCGCACGTCTCCGTTCGGTCATCTCTCCTCCTCAGGACCAAGTATCTCAGCAGCTCTTCCAGGGCGCCCAGCGCTGTCACTCCTTTATCCGGGCCCCGGCGTATTCCACATGTCCGGAAAGGGTTCTGGGCATGGAGCTTCACGAAGGTCCAACGAAGTTAGATATGGGACCAGGCTGCGACCAGTGGACTGGAGCCGGGCCGCAGAACTTAGGCGCTGACCGGGCATCGTGGGCATTTGGGAACCAATCAGCCGCAAGAAGCGGAGCTCGATCAGCTCCGGCCCGCATCGCCGAAAGCCTAGCTGCCCTCGCCGCTTGGTATGATGTCGAGCTGACCTACACCTCGAATCCCATTGAAGGGAATACGCTTACCCGGAGCGAGACGGCGATCATCCTCGAGAAGGGGATCGCGATCGGCGGCAAGCCGCTCAAAGACCATTTAGAGGCGATCGGCCATAAGGCGGCGCTCGATTACATCCGGGTGCTCGCCGGGCGAGAAGAAAGGCTTCGCGAGGGGGATATCAGAGAAATTCACCGGCTGGTCATTGGGCCGCGTCGATCACGAAGAAGCGGGGCGGTACAGCCAGCACCAGCGCGCGATTCTCGGTTCGCCCTTGCTTTTGCCGTCTCCGGCCGAACTTCCGGCGCTCGTGGGTGAGTTTGCGAAATGGCTCAGCGAGGCCCTCGAGCCGGTCACGGCTTTTGCGGCCATGAGCGCCTGCTCGCGATCCATCCCTTTTGCGGATGGAAATGGACGAACCGCCCGGCTGCTGATGAACCTGATTCTGTTGAAGGCGGGCTATCCGCCGGTCGTGATCGGCCCCGAGCAGCGGCCCGCTTACATCGATGCGCTGCAAGCAATGCAGCTAGGCGGGAACACGGAACCATATGATAGGTTGATGGCCGGCCGGTTAGAAACCAGTTTGGACCATCATATCGCGTTCCTCGGCCGGGGAATTAAACGGGGATAAATGCATCGCATGCGCGCCGAAGCAATTGGAGTCCAGCCGAGGGCCTTTGAAGGCACTGCTCTGACCATCCTCTTTGCGCTCAGCGCGTCCCATCTGCTCAATGATATGATCCAGTCCTTGCTGCCCGCGATTTACCCATTACTGAAGAGATCTTTCGATCTGGGTTTCGGCCAGGTTGGGCTGATCACACTGACTTTCCAATGCACGGCGTCG
>JAFAHH010000506.1 GCA_019237355.1 Acetobacteraceae bacterium
ATGGATACAAGGACGCCAGCGTCGAAATGCCGCTTCGTCGCCTGACGGGTCGGCTCCGCACGATCAAAGATCTAGCGAAACGATTTGAATGAATGGAGGAGCCCCCATGAGTATTCCTCGTTCAAAATCCAAGGTCGCTACGGTCATTCGCGTGACCAGCGGCAATTTCCTGGAGATGTTCGACTTCTTTCTCTTCGGCTTCTACGCCACCTACATCTCCAGGGCGTTTTTCCCGGTTGGCAGCCAGTTCGCATCGCTGATGCTCACCTTCATGACCTTCGGCGCGGGTTTTCTGATGCGCCCGTTGGGGGCAATTTTTCTCGGTGCTTACGTCGACAAGATCGGCCGCCGGCGGGGGCTTATTGTTACGCTCACCATCATGGCCTGCGGCACAATCTTGATTGCCTTCGTGCCCGGTTACGAGACCATTGGCCTGCTTGCGCCGTTCCTGGTACTCATTGGCCGGCTGCTCCAGGGCTTCTCCGCCGGAGTCGAGCTTGGCGGCGTATCGGTCTATCTCGCCGAGATGGCCACACCCGGGAACAAGGGCTTCTACGTCTCGTGGCAGTCCGGCAGCCAGCAAGTCGCCATCATGGTCGCGGCCTTAATCGGCTACGTATTGAACCTCATAATGTGGCCGGCCGCCATGGCCGACTGGGGCTGGCGCATCCCGTTCTTCATCGGCTGTATGATCGTGCCATTCCTATTCTACATCCGTCGCTCTCTTGAAGAAACGGAGGAATTTCAGCGCCGCAAGCACCATCCGACCATGAATGAGGTGTTTACGTCGCTCGCCCGCAATTGGCGGATTGTCCTGCTCGGCATGCTCATCGTCGGCATGACCACGATCTCGTTTTATACGATCACGGTGTACACACCCACATTCGGCAAGAGCGTGCTCAAGCTCTCCGACACCGATAGCCTGCTGGTCACGTTCTGCGTTGGCCTCTCCAACTTCTTCTGGCTCCCCGTGATGGGCGCGCTGTCCGACCGGATTGGACGCAAGCCGATCCTGCTCACCTTCTCTGGTCTCACCCTAATCACCGCCTATCCCGCGCTCGCTTGGCTGGTCGGCAGTCCCAGCTTCGGCAATATGCTTTTGGTGCTGCTTTGGCTTTCGTTCCTCTACGGGAGTTACAACGGCGCGATGGTGGTGGCGCTGACCGAGCTCGTGCCGGCCACCGTGCGCACGGCGGGGTTCTCGCTGGCCTACTCGCTGGCAACCGCGCTGCTGGGAGGATTCACGCCACTCGTGTCAACATGGCTGATCGAAATGACTGACAATCGTGCGGCGCCCGCGTTCTGGCTGGCATTCGGCGGAGTCTGCGGCCTGATCGCGACCTTGCTGATCTACAACGAACGTGCTGTGCCCGCGCCTGCCGATGGGACCCCGGCGTGAAGCACGATGCTTGAGGCGGGCTCGGGCTGCCAATTCGCGAGCACGGGGTCCCCTCGTCGGAAAGCCCAGATCGTGCTCTCAGACAAGCAACGCTAGTCTAAAACATTGTTAGATCCATGCGACTGAAACCAATCTCACGCCGTACGGCCGGCCTTGGCCTTGCTGCCTTTCTCCTCTTTACCGGCGCTGGCCGGCTCGCCGAGATCCGCGTCGTCAGCTCCGGCGGCTTCGCCGCTGCCTATCGGGAGCTTGCGCCGGAATTCGAGCGCATAACGGGGTACACCCTTATCACGGGATGGGGACCCTCGATGGGGGAAACGCCGCAAGCGGTGCCGGCGCGACTTCGGCGCGGCGAGCCGATCGATGTGGTGATCATGGTCGGCGATGCGCTCGGCAATCTGATAAAGCAAGGCAAAGTGGTGGCGGATAGCCGTGTCGACCTCGCGCGCTCAGGGATTGGCATTGCCGTACGGGCAGGCACACCCAAGCCGGATATAAGCTCCGCCGAGGCGCTCAAGCGCACCCTTCTGGCCGCCAAATCCATTGCCTATTCGGACAGCGCGAGTGGGGTGTACGTCTCGACCGAAATGTTCAAGCGGCTCGGCATTGCCGACCAGATGGCAAGCAAGGCACGAATGATTCCAGCCGAGCCCGTAGGGCAAGTGGTAGCGCGTGGTGAAGCTGCGGTCGGGTTCCAGCAAATAAGCGAGTTGCGGCCTATAAGCGGGATCGAGATTGTGGGGCCGCTTCCGCCCGAATTGCAGAAATACACGATTTTCTCCGCTGGGGTCGTCACAGGGGCGCGGGAACCAGAGGCGGGCAGAGCCCTCATAAAATTCCTGGCCTCGCCGGCCGCGGCCGCGGCGATAGAGAGGAGCGGTATGGAGCCCATTGGCGAGCCAAATCGGCACTGAAAGAGGCGACCTCCGATCCGGTTCGCGGACATCCATGCGCCGCTCATTTGCTCCGGTCCGTACCGGGGCTGGTGTTCGGCTCGTGGATGGGCGCCACGGCAACCTCGACGAGACCCTGTTTTGGCATGCCAAGCTGACCGGCAATCTTGGGGCTAATACCAGCCGCCCTTGCGCTTGACCGGTCCCGACCCATTGCGGACATTTGCGGCTTTGACCGCCTCTGGCCACCGCCGCGCCGCTCGCTCGCTACGGTGCCATGTGGAGGGCGCGGGTCGCGAGCGGCTCCGCTACCGTCCAGCAGCTACACCATCACCAGGGACACGACCGAAATCATGAGCAAAAGTAAATTGCTACGAATGGACAATATCGGGATCGTGGTGGAATCTCTCGATGAGGCCATCTCTTTTCTCACCGAGCTTGGCCTGACGCTTGAGGGGCGAGCCGTGGTTGAAGGAGAGTGGGCCGGACGCATCACGGGACTTGGTAATCAGCGCGTCGAAATCGCCATGATGGTCACTCCCGACGGCCACAGCCGCCTCGAGCTCTCGCGTTTCCTCACCCCGTCTGTAGTCGCCGATCACCGGAACGCCCCGGTGAACGCCCTCGGCTACCTGCGTGCTATGTTCACAGTGAGCGACATCGACGAAACACTGGCCAGACTCCGTAAGCACGGTGCGCAGCTCGTCGGAGAAGTGGTTCAGTACGAGGACTCGTATCGGCTCTGCTACATCCGCGGTCCCGAAGGACTTCTTATCGGACTGGCAGAACCACTCGGTAGTAATCGGTAACGGTTGCGGGAGAACCCCGCCCGCGTCAATGGGCGGGATTTGTGCGCGCATGGGAGCGCGCCTTCGTAACGTCCGCTCGCTCGCCCATGGCGGTCATTCACCGGGGCAGTTGGTATAAGCCCTCCACTAAGTGATTGGATTGCAAAGGCTCTGCCTTTGCTGGGGTCCAGGGGCAAAGCCCCTGGCCTTCTCTCGTTGCTTTGCGAAGGACCGACTTCGACGCTTTTCCGCAGCCTGCTAGAGCGCTTCAAGCCTGACCGGAAGCGCTCTAGACTTGATTTCGAGAGCGCAATTGACGGTTGCCGACGATGGCTCACGCCACCAAAGAGTAAGGGCGATTGCGGCGAGCACCATCGACGAACCGGGATCGTACCTGTTAGCTCCACAAACCCAGTGCAAGCATACCCTGGTCACTCAGTCCTGTGCCCATGTGGCCGTAGGCGAAATGGGTGAAGGTGCCATTGCTGGCCAAGATCGTGCCCGCCCCGGGCGCGGCCGGTTGCGTACCCCCGGGATCGGTTCCGGCAATGTCAAGCGCCTGCCCAGAATTCTGTGAGCTCGCCGGAGGTGGGTCCGCTGCGGCATTCCCGCTCGGGTCCGAGCCAGTGCTCGCAGTAGAAGAAGCATAGGGTGATGAGGTGTCCAGGGCAGGCTCGCTGCTCAAAAACACGTTCCCCGATATTGCCGCCGGACCGTGCGCGATCTCATCGCTAGTCAAGCCATAAATGGAGTTATTGCTAATGGTTGCGATTGCCGGCGTGTCGTTGACTACCGCGACAGCAGAAGGAGAGTTAAGATCATTGATTATCGTATTTCCGGTAACTGTCAGACTCGAGTTTGACTGTATGTTTCCCTCTTCGCCTGCCGAGATTATGGCGGGATTCTGGGAATTTGGCCCCTGCTGGATAACATCGTTTTTGATCGTCGCGTTGCCGCCATTGGGAAGATCGACGCTATAGCTAGCGGTTCCGTCCTGGTCTTGTATCCGGCTATTCTGGATAACAGTATTTGCGGCTCGGCTCTTTATCTCATGCCCGACCACTGCATCGTGGAAGTAGCTATTGTTGATTGCCAGGCTGCCAACGTCATCCACGTAGAGATTATGGGTCTGGCCATCTCCCGTTCCGTTGTGGGCGAACTCCGAATTGTTGATCGTGATGCTGCCCGACGGGTCGGAGGCAGCCAACAGCCCGTCTTGATTATCATGGAAATAGCTGTTGTTGATTGTCAGATTCCCGCTTTGATAGCGAACGCCCGCGCCGTTGCCATCTGACACATTTGCTCCCGAGAAGGCCAGATTGCTCAACGTCACGTCGGTGTCAGTGGTTAGGATCGCCTTGCCATTTGGGGGTGAGGTGGTTGCCACCAAGTTCGCCATCCCGCCCACGCCCTCGATGGTGATTTTGGTTTTTATCTCAGCGAAGTCGTTGATATAGTTGCCCGCTTGCACCTGGATAACGTCTCCATCGTGCGAGGCCGCGACTGCGCTGGATAGGGTCGCATATTGCTTACCGGAACCTACGCTTAGTGTTGCCACAACGAATGTTCCTTCTCGTGGGAAATGGTTGCGAGCGAACTCTAATCATGACATGCCGAACGGGTCAACCGATGATCCTTAGTAGAAGCGTGAAAAACTTGTTGCTGATATGATTTTTGGAAATCATTCAAAACAAGAAGAGGCAAACTAAACCGGTTTCGAACCCGCGCGATAGCTCAATTCAGGCCTTGCGGGAGCGCGCCTTGCTCAGGAATGGACGGGTTGGATGCGCCCGCACCGAGGCGCGAAATTGCCGGCTTGCTGCGAACCCAATTGGCCGCGGCGACACGCGTTTTTGATGACTCGACGGGATTAAGGTGCTAGCAGAAAACCATCATACAAGCACAGGAGCGCCATAGGTTGAGCGATGCCAGAAGCACCTCGCCCAAACCCTGGCGCATAAGCAGTAGGACACGAATGACTCGCAAGCGCCGTCGCCTCTACACGCTGCTTGCGTGCGGGATCGGCCTAGGATCGGCCGCCGCCCTCGCCTTGAGTGCGTTCCACGACAATCTCGTATTCTTCGTCGCCCCCTCCGATCTCGCCGCGCAAGCAGGCAGAGGGCGCACCTTGCGGCTCGGTGGGCTGGTCGAGGCCGGCAGTGTGCAAAAAGCAACCATCAGCGGTCAGCCCGCTTCCCGCTTCCGCATCACGGATGGCCAGGCCTCGGTCGAGGTTACCTATGCCGGAATCTTGCCGGACCTGTTTCGCGAGGGCCAGGGAGTGGTGACGCTCGGCAGCCTGCAGCCGGATGGCACGTTCCGCGGGACTGAGGTGCTCGCCAAGCATGACGAAACCTACATGCCGAAAGATGTCGCGGAAGCGCTAAAGCGCACCGGACGGTGGCGGCCCGAGCAGGGCGCGCCCCCGCCAGCGTCAACCTGGAACACAATGGATAGCCACCGGACCGGCGGATGATTCCCGAACTTGGCCATTTCGCCTTGGCGCTCGCGGTGGCCCTGGCCGCCGCACAGGCAGTGTTGCCGCTATGGGGTGCTGCTTCCCGGGATAAGCGGCTTATGGCCTCGGCGCCGGCGTTGGCGCTCGGCCAGCTCATCGCGCTTGCAACGGCCTACGCGTGCCTCATCTGGAGCGCCGTCACCGACGACTTTTCGGTGCTCAACATCGCCCAGAACAGCAATAGCCTGAAGCCGCTGATCTATAAGATCACGGGCACCTGGGGAAACCATGAAGGATCGATCCTTCTCTGGTGCTTGATCCTGGCGATTTGCAGCGGCGCTGTTGGGGTGTTCGGCCGCAACCTGCCCTCTAGCTTGCGCGCCCGCGTGATCGGGGTACTCGGAGTTGTCTCGGCCGGGTTCCTGCTATTCGCGCTGACCTCCTCCAACCCATTCGACCGCCTATGGCCCCCGCCCCTGGATGGTCGCGATATGAACCCGCTGTTGCAGGACCCGGGTCTGGCGATCCATCCGCCCGTGCTCTACTCCGGCTATGTGGGGTTCGCGATCCCCTTCGCCTTCGCGGTCGCCGCACTGATCGAGGGCCGGGTCGACGCCGCTTGGGGCCGCTGGGTGCGTCCTTGGACCCTTGCTTCCTGGAGCTTACTCACGGGCGGCATCGCGCTTGGCTCATGGTGGGCCTATTACGAGCTGGGCTGGGGCGGCTTTTGGTTCTGGGACCCAGTCGAGAATGCGTCGCTGCTCCCCTGGCTCACTGGCACCGCGTTGCTGCACTCCGCCATCGTGGTCGAGAAGCGGGAGGCGCTGAAGACCTGGACGATCCTGCTCGCGATCGGGACCTTCTCACTAAGCCTATCAGGCACCTTCCTGGTCCGCTCCGGCATTCTCAATTCGGTGCATGCTTTCGCCAATGACCCGGCGCGCGGTGTGTTTATCCTAGCGCTGCTGGGATTGGTGATTGGCGGCAGCCTGGTGCTGTTTGCGGTGCGCGCGCCAGTACTTGCGCCTTCCGGCCTCTTCGCCCCCATCTCGCGCGAAGGGGCGCTGGTGCTGAATAATATCCTGCTCTGCTCGATTGCCGCCGTGGTGCTGACCGGCACAACCTACCCGCTATTTGCCGATCTGCTGTTCGGCGCGAAAATCAGCGTGGGTCCGCCGTTCTTTACCGCCACAGTATTGCCCCTGGCCGCGCCGGTTTTTGGCGCCATGTCGGTCGGGCCGACTTTGCCCTGGAAGCGGGCGGAGCTGTGGCCGGCTCTCCAACGGCTCTGGTGGGCGGCGCTTATTGCCCTTGTTGTGGGGGTGATAGCGGCCGCCGGCCTGAAGCGGGGCCTGCCGGCCCTGGCATTCGGCGCCGCCGCCTGGCTCATCGTCGGCGCCTTTGCCGAGATCGTGGAGCGCAGCCGCCTGTTTCGCATCCCATTCGCCGCCAGCAGAACCCGGCTTGCGGCCCAGCCTTTGTCGGTTTGGGGATCGGCGATCGCCCATGCCGGGATGGGCGTAACCGTGGCCGGAATTGCCGGCATGTCCCTCGCCCAGAGCACTATTGTCGCGGTCCGACCGGGCGAGGCGGTGAGCCTGGCCGGCTACGAATGGCGCCTCGACAGCGTCCATGATGGGGCTGGGCCCAATTACACCGCCCGGGTTGCCGAAATAACCGTCCTTCGCAATGGCAAGCCGGTCGTGCATTTTGCGCCCTCGCGCCGGGCCTTCACCGTGCAGAAGATTACGGTGACCGACGCCTCGATCTACACGACTGGGCTGTTCGATTTGTATGCAGTGCTGGGCGAGGAGCGGGGAGGCGCGGCCGTGCTGCGGCTCCATCTCAACCCCCTCGCCCCTTGGATCTGGTTCGGGGCGTTGATCATGGCGATCGGCGGCGGGCTTTCCTTGGCCGACCGGCGGCTGCGCATCGGCGCCCCGGCCCGGCGCGCAGTTGCTATGGTGACTTCATGATTTCCAGACGTGCCTTGCTGCTGGCGCCTCTAGGGATGGCGACCCTAACTGGCATCTCCTTTTGGATGCTGCTGGACCGCATGCGCACCGGCAAGTTCGATCCGCATGCCGTACCTAACCCGCTCATCGGCCAAAGACTCCCCGATTTCTCCCTACCCGGCCAGCCGCCAAGCCCAGGTTTCTCGGCGGCCGACATTACCGCCTCAGGCCGCCCGGCGCTGGTGAATTTTTTCGCCTCTTGGTGCCTTCCCTGCGTCGCCGAAGCGCCGCAGCTCATGGCTTTGCGGCGGGCCGGCATCCCGGTATGGGGAATCGCCTATAAGGACCCACCCGAAGCCACCGCCGCATTTCTGGCGCGCAATGGCTATCCATATACACGGGTAGCACGGGACGAGCCTGGCCGGGTGGCGATCGATTTCGGCGTGTACGGCGTGCCGGAGACGTATCTGATCGATAAAACCGGGATTATACGCTGGCGCTGGGCGGGAGCTTTGACCGAAGACGTGATCGAGCAGCAATTGCAGCCGTTGTTGCGCCAGTATTCATGAGCCGCTGGCTTCTCGTATTCCTTCTGCTCGCCGGGCCTGCTTATGCGGTGAGCGACCCAGCCGAGTTGCTGCCCGACCGCCACGCCGAGCTTCGTGCCGAGGCGATCGGACATCAGCTCCGATGCCTCGTATGCCAAAACGAGAGCATCGAGGAATCCGAGGCCGATCTCGCCCGCGACCTTCGCCGGATCATTCGCCAACGCGTGCAGGCAGGCGATACCGACCAGCAGGTGATTGACTGGATGGTCGCCCGGTACGGGGATTTCGTCCGCCTCCGGCCCCCCTTCAACGCGCTGACCCTGGTTCTATGGGGGTCGCCCATCATAGCTCTCGGCGTCGGCCTGACCGCGGTAGTGCTTTCGCGCCGCCGCCGCCCCACCCCTGCAGCACCGCTCTCACCCGCCGAACAGGCCAGGCTTTCTGAGCTGATCGATCGATGATCTGGCTCGCAATACTGGGCTTGGCCGCTATCGCCCTTGCCCCTCTCGTGCTGAGCCTTCGGCAGGACGCGGTCGCGCGGGGGCGGCGAGAGGCCGCTCTCGCGTTGCATCGGGCGCAATTGCAGGAGCTGGATCGCGACCTGGCCGAGGGCCGAATCCTACCCGGCGAGCATGCGGCGGCGGTGCTTGAGGTGCAGCGCCGTCTGCTCGCAGCGTCGGAGGACACTGAAACTGCCCCGGCTGCCGCCTCCCGGTCGGCGGTCATTGCCGCCCTGGTGCTCGTGCCCATCGGAGCCGTGGTGCTGTACGCGGTAGGCGGGTCGCCGGGTCTGCCCGCGGCGCCGCGGGCGCAACGCCTGGCCGAAATTGAGGCCCGGGAGGCCGAAGAGAATGCGTTGCTAAAGCAGCTCCGGTCCCAACTCTCCCGGCTTGACCCGTATAGCGAGCAGGCGCGTCAGGGGTACGTTTTGCTCGGCGGTGCCGAGGCGAGCCGGCGCAATATGAAGGCCGCGGCGGCAGCTTGGCGGACCGCGCTGGCAGCCCGGTTCGATCCCACCCTGGCCGCAGAAACCGCGGAAGCGATTACAGAAGCCCACGGGCAGGTGACGGAAGAAGCCGCCAGGCTGTTCCGCCGGGCGCTGACCGAGGCGCCGGCTGAAGCTCCTTGGCGCCCCATGGCGGAGAAGCGACTGGCGGAAGCCGCGAAGTAGAGCAGATCGCGATCTCCTGGTACCACCGAAGGTGGTTCACATCGCGTGACCGGGACCCCATCGCGCGAGCGCGATGGGAACCCCGATCTGCTCGCAGATAAGCTAATCTAGCAGGCTGCGGAAAACGCTGAAGTCGGTCATTCGCAAGCATCGACAGAAGGCCAGGGGCTTTGCCCCTGGACCCCAGCAAAGGCAGAGCCTTTGCAATCCAATCACTTAGTGGGTGGGGCCTGGGGCCTTTCGGCCCCAGCGGGTCCAGGGCAGAGCC
>JAFAHH010000469.1 GCA_019237355.1 Acetobacteraceae bacterium
GGGTCCTGGCGCAGGATGGAGCGAAGGAGGTTCGCGAAATTCAGGCCGATTTGCGCATGTACCTGGATTTGGTTGATGCCGCGCAATTGGTATTCGATGGGGTCCTCAACCGTAACAATTTTGCGAATCACCGAGTTGAGCGCTAGCAGCCCGGTGTACAGCGTTGTCGTCTTCCCACTCCCGGTCGGGCCAGTAACCAGCACGATGCCGTTCGGCAGTTCCAGCGCCGCGCTGAAATTGCGGATTACCGCAGGCGAAAGGCCCAGGCGCGCATAATCGAACACTACGGCGGTACGGTCGAGAACACGCAACACGACCGTTTCACCCCATAGGGAGGGGATGGTCGATACTCGAAAATCCACCTCCTGCCCACGCACAGCGAGCTTGATGCGGCCGTCCTGAGGAAGCCTTCGCTCGGCGATATCGAGCTTGGCCATGATTTTGATGCGCGAGGTGATG
The DNA here is from genome assembly GCA_019237355.1 of Acetobacteraceae bacterium. Classification (GTDB taxonomy): domain Bacteria; phylum Pseudomonadota; class Alphaproteobacteria; order Acetobacterales; family Acetobacteraceae; genus JAFAHH01. The sequence continues at coordinate 460 of JAFAHH010000469.1, forward strand.
GCCGCCGCGAGCCGGGGCGGAGGGCTGTCCGCCTCATGCAGGAAGCCATCATAACGGTAACGTATCCTGAGCCGGTCCTCGAATGGCTCGATGTGAATGTCGGAAGCCTGGGTCTCCACGGCCCGGGTGATCATCTGATTCACAAGACGGATAATCGGCGCTTCGCTCGCGAGATCTTTCAGCCGCTCGGTATCTTCCTCGAGTGGCTCGCCGGCATCTCCATCTTCTGCCGAGGGCGTCGCTTCCGCCTCGGGATAGAGGCGGTTGAGTGCAGCTTCCAGTTCGACCGGGACGGCGATTTCCGTAAGCACGCTATGACCCGTGGCGGCTGCGATGGCAGCCGGGGTAAAGCTATCGAGCGGGTCCGCGACTGCCAGCACCAGCGTCTCACCCTCCATTGCGATCGGTAAGGCGCGAGCGTGACGCAGAAACCGAGGCGAGAGCTGGCCGGTAAAGAGGGGCTCATCTGCCGGGTAGCGATCGGCACGGGTGACACGCAGATCGAGCAGCGCGGCATATGCATCGGCCAATCCGCGTTCGGAGACCAGGCCGAGCTGCAATAGCACCCTATCCAAGCGCTGCCCGGTCTCATCTGCAACCCGGCGGCCCCGCTCGACGGCACGGGTATCGCATTGCCCGGCGCGGATCAGGATGTCCGCCAATCGCTCGATCGATGTATCGGCCGTGGCGGCAAGCTCGATCATGTCGCGAGCTCGGGTGGGACGGCTGTCGGTGCGGATCGAAAGCTAGGCTTCGCGCGACGCTTCAGCCGTGCGCCGATCCTCCGGCCGGGTGAAAGGGTAATTTGCTGACAGCCGCGGGCCAAGTGGCACTCTCAACAAGCAGAGCAAGTGGGCATGATAAGGCGGGGAACGGCAAAGTTGAAGCGAAGATTGCCCGCGCCCGTTTCCGCGGGAACAGAACCGTTCCGGCGCACACTCGGAACATTCTCGACTGGGTCCGCCGCTATGCATATGCTTGACCCTAGCCGAAAGCGTTCCCTTTGGTCGCATACGGTTCTTTCCGATAAGCCTGGAGCACAGGCCCGAATAGTGAGGACACGTCATTGCCTTTGATCCAGCATTGCCGGGTTATCAGCCTGATAGGCCGGCACCTCTCCCGCAACCGCGCTTCCAAGGAACGGGGCTTCACCCTCCTGGAGATCCTGGTCGTTATCGCCATTCTGGGTTTGCTGATTGGCCTCGTCGCGCCCGCCGCGTTGCGGCAGCTCTCTGGCGCGCGCAATTCCATCGCCAAACAGTCGATCGAGCGCATTTCATCCGTGCTCGATCTCTACAAACTCGATGTTGGCTCGTATCCCAGCACCGACCAGGGGCTAGTCGCGCTGGTCGAGAGGCCGGGCGGGGTCGATAACTGGAATGGCCCCTATCTCAAAGGCAGTAGCGTGCCGGTTGATCCTTGGAACCACCCGTACGTCTACCGCAACCCGTCAGAGCGGAGCGGCCACGAGTACGATCTGTGCTCCTTGGGGCCGAGCGGCAACGCCGGGCAAGGCGAAACCATTTGTAACCCCTAAACGCCTCTCGCGGGGTCAACCCGGGTTCTGGACCAGGAATGTTATCGGATTGAACCCCATCCACACGGCCCAGGTCGCGACACACAGCGCAGGTCCAAACGGGATCGCCGTTTGCCGATCTATAACGCGGCCGCCAATCCGCAAACCGATCGCGACGGCAAGGCCGATCAGCGCAGCAACAAGAACAAGCGTCGCGAGGGATTCCAGCCCCACCCACGCACCCGCCGCGGCCATCAGCTTCGCATCCCCTTGGCCCAGCCCCTCACGGCCGCGCAGCCAGCGATAGGTGACTTCGATGGCACGAAACGACCCGTATCCCGCCACCGCCGCCGCCGCATGGTTGCTGATGGACCCGGGATCGAGCAGCCACGTCGCGCCAAGCCCGGCCAACACAAGCGGCAGGGTCAGGGCATCAGGCAGCAGCAGGTGCGTCCAGTCGATCCAAGCGAGCACCAGCAGCGTCCAGCCAAGTATGCAGTCCAGCCACACCAGCAAAGGGTCGGACTCGGCTAGCAGCACCCAGACCGCAATGGCGACGCAAGCCAGTTCCACCCATAAATGGGCGACAGAGATGCGGGCTCGGCACCAGCGGCACCGCCCGCCAAGGGCGAAGAAGCTCGCCAAAGGGACGAGCTCACGGGCAGTAAGAACATGGCCGCATGACTCGCACCGCGACCGTGCCAGCAAAACCGGTTGCCCTATGGGCAGGCGACGAATGAGCACGCCCAAAAAGCTGCCGATGAATGGCGATAAGATCAGGGGCAGTAGCGCGCCGGGCACACGACATTCCTCTGGAGCGCGATGGCTGGAGGGGGGACTCGGGTTCGCAATTCGCGAGGACCGCGCCCCATTTTGCGCGGCAAAATGGGGGGCCGGATTGGGGTCCCGATCGTCGGAAAGGCTGAGTCGCGCTCCCCAAAAATCCCTGAGCATGATAGCTTCGACCCGAAGGAAAATACCCCGGGCGCACCCAGGAATAAAGGCCTTGCACCGACCTGAATGCTCGCCTGGCAACCATCGCAGGTCGCGGCCGGGTCTTGAGTTCACAAGCGAATCGTAGCAATCCCCTCGGGCGGCTCTACAACACCGGCAATGCAACGCCTCGATCATTTCATGGCTCAGGCCAATGCGGCCTATTACGCCGCCCACGACCCGTACACCGATTATACGACTTCGCCCGAGATCACCCAGGTGTTTGGTGAAATTCTCGGTCTCTGGGCCGCGGCTGTCTGGGATGCCATGGGTCGCCCAAACTCCATCCTTTTCACCGAAGCCGGACCCGGCCGCGGCACACTGATGGCCGATGCGCTGCGTGCTATCGCTCAGGTCATGCCGGGTTTCAGGGCGGCCGTCCAGGTGCATTTTGCGGCCGTCCAGGTGCATTTTATCGAAACCTCCCCACGGCTGCGTCAGCTCCAAGCCGGGCAGGTTCCTCATGCAACCTGGCACGACGCAATCCAGCAGCTTCCGCCGGGTCCGATGATCCTGCTGGCGAATGAGTTTCTGGATGCGCTGCCGATCCGGCAATTTGTCCGGCGCGCCGATGGGTGGAGCGAGCGCTACGTGGCGGGGGGCACATTCCTCGAGCAACATGCTGACCCACCAGCCGGTCCGCACGCCGCGCTTCGTCACGCCGCCGAAGGCCAAATCGCCGAGGTCTGCGAGCCGGCTATCGCCATCTCCTTCGATCTTGGCGCGCGCCTTGCCCGCCAAGGAGGGGCGGCCCTGTTCATCGATTATGGCCCGGAGCGGGGCGCACCCGGCGATACGCTTCAGGCGCTTCGGGGCAAGCGGCCGGCCAATCCGCTTGCGGAGCCAGGGACGGCGGATCTTACTGCCCACGTGGATTTCCAAGCCGTAGCGGAGGCGGCAAGAAGCGCGGGCGCGGCCGTTTACGGCCCGATTCCGCAAGGTGTGTTCCTCACTCGCCTCGGATTATTTCAACGAACGGACCAGCTCGCGCGAACCCAGCCTCTCCGTCGTGCTGCTGCGCTGATTGCAGCCGCCCAGCGGCTTGCGGAACCGCAACTCATGGGTAAGCTGTTCAAGGCCTTGGCAATTTGCCACCCTGCCTGCGCAACCCCGCCTGGATTCGATCCCGCATGATCGATCCGCTGCGTTCCGAGGCGCTGGCCCCGCGGCATGGGTTCTTCACGCGGCAGGGTGGGGTATCAACCGGGCCGTATGCTAGCCTTAATTGCAGCTTTTCGGGGCGAGACGACCGTAAAGCCGTGCTCGAAAACCGAACGCGAGCGGCCCGCACCCTGAGCGCCTCCCCGGAGGCGCTGCTCGGGCTTACCCAGGTCCACGGCGCCAAAGTAGTCGAAGCCGTCCAACCTTGGGCCATCGGTCGCGGCCCCCATGCGGACGCCCTGGTCACCAAACAGCCCGGGCTCGCGCTCGGCATCATCACCGCGGATTGCGCGCCCGTGTTGTTCGCCGATTCCAAGGCCGGGGTGATCGGCGCCGCCCACGCGGGCTGGCGGGGCGCCCTCGCCGGGGTTCTGGAAGCTACCGTGGCAGCCATGCTGGATCTCGGCGCCGAGGTTACCCGGATTGCCGCCGCGATTGGCCCCTGTATTCGCCAGGCGTCGTACGAGGTTGGTTCCGATTTGCGCCAGACGGTCCTTTCCCGATCGCCCGCCGAATTCTTCTTCGCTCCTGGCGCAAGCCCTGGCCGGTGGCAATTCGACCTACCCGGCTATTGCGCAGCGCGGCTTGACGCAGCGGGCCTGCGCGTGGTCGACGTGCTCGAAGCCGACACCGCGGCCGACGAGGCTCGGTTTTTCAGCTATCGCCGCCGCACCCTGGCCGGGGGCGGTCCCCTTGGCCACCAGGTATCAATCATTGTCCTGTAGAGAGCAGATCGCGCTTGACTGGAAACGCTTACGGTTGCAGGAGCGCGTGACCGGGTTCCCATCGCCCGAGCGCGATGGGGCTCGATGATGCTCGCGAAGACAAAGCTAGCGCGCTTCCTCCCAGTGTGGGCGGGCTCTAGACTGGCCATGTTTGCCGCGGCCTTGCTCAGCGCCTGCGGGGACCTCCCTCAGCCGTTCAAGGGCGCACCCGGGGCGGAAGCCAAACGCTTGGCCGAGCCCCCGCCAGCGCGCCTGGCGGTAATTACCCCCTCGAATGCATTGCTTACGGATGCGGCGAGCCGCGAGTTCGCGGCCAGCCTGGCGGCCGGTCTTCAGGACATGGAGGTGCCCGCGGTTCCAGAAAAGCTTCGGCCGGGGGATTGGCAGCTCGTGACCACAGCCGAGCAGCGCAATGGCGCCGTGGTGCCTATCTATACCGTGCTCAATTCACAATCCAAGCCGGAAGGCAAAGCCGAGGGAAAACCTGTCCCGTTGGCGGCCTGGGCCGAGGCAAAACCGGCCACCCTGCAGCAAGAAGCGGTGGCAGCCGCGCCCGAAATCACGAATCTCCTCACCTCCATCCAGTCGGCCCGGCAAAGGGCCGATCCGAACAGTCTCTATAACCGGGCGGCCCGGGTGTTCGTCGCCGACGTGACGGGAGCGCCCGGCGATGGCAATGCCGCTTTGACCCGGTATATGCGCGAAAAGCTAAGCCAACTGGGTCCCGTCGTGCAAAACACGGAAGCCGGGGCTGACTTCATCGTTCGTGGCCAGGTGCGCACGGTCCCGGTCCCGGGTGGTCTCGTCCGGGTGGAGATCCAATGGTTCTTATACGATCCGAAAGGCGACCAGCGGGGCGATGTGATCCAACTCAACGAGGTGCCCCCTTACACGTTGAACCCATATTGGGGCGATGTGGCGCTGGCCGTGGCCCAAGAGGCGGCAGGCGGGGTGAGGGATGCGATACTGACCCAATCTGGCCGTCGCCACCCCCGATCTCAGATGGACACGAATCTGTCGCATTGATAGAAGGCCCCAGACCCGATCCGGCCTTGAGAGGTGTCGCGGAGCGAGCTGCGGGGCGGTGATCCGGTCGTTCAAAGGAGCAGGCTTTCAGGGGCCTTAAAAACGGCCTTATCTCCGCACCGGAGCCGCATGAATGAAAATCGTGGCCTGCAACAGCAATCGCCCTCTCGCCGAGGCGGTGGCGGCCAAGCTCAACCTGCCGCTAACCCGCGCTGCCATCCGGCGCTTCGCCGATATGGAGGTGTTCGTCGAGATCCATGAAAATGTGCGCGGAGAAGACGTCTTCGTAATTCAATCGACCTGCTATCCAGCAAATGACAATCTGATGGAGCTGTTGATCACGCTGGATGCGCTGCGCCGTGGGTCGGCACGCCGGGTCACGGCCGTGGTCCCCTATTTCGGCTATGCCAGACAGGATCGTAAATCCGGCCCGCGTACCCCGATCAGCGCCAAGCTGGTCGCCAACCTTATAACCGAGGCTGGCGCCAACCGCGTACTCACGATGGATCTTCATGCTGGGCAAATTCAGGGATTTTTCGATATCCCGGTCGATAACCTGTTCGCGGCCCCGCTTTTCAGCCGCGATATTCAGGAGCGTTACAGGGGACGCGATATCATGATCGTATCGCCAGACGTGGGCGGCGTGCTGCGCGCCCGCGGCGTGGCCGCCCGGCTGAATTGTGACCTCGCTATCATCGATAAGCGCCGCGAGCGGGCCGGTGTTTCGGAAGTAATGAACGTGATCGGCGACGTTAGGGGGCGCGACTGTATCCTGGTGGACGACATCGTCGATTCAGGCGGAACGCTGTGCAACGGAGCGGCCGCGTTGATTGAGAACGGCGCGCGATCGGCAAGCGTCTATGTGACCCATGGTGTGCTTTCGGGGGGTGCCGTGGCCCGAATTGCCTCAAGCCCGGTCGAGATGATGACTATCACCGATAGTATCCCGGCCACCGAGGCGGTACGGGTCGCAGAGAATATACGTCAGCTTACTATTGCTCCGCTTCTTGCCGAGGCCATGCGGCGGATTAGCGATGAAAGCTCCGTCAGTTCTCTGTTCGACTAGAGCCTGGTAGATTGAGGCGGGCGGAACAGCCTGCATCGCGCTACAGACACTTCTGGGTGCGATCGCTTCGACTTAAAGGCACTATGCCACGCGGCCAGAATCCAAGCGAAAGGGGAGAGGATGAAATTATATTACGCGCCGGGAGCATGCTCCATCGGTATCCATGTGTTACTTGAGGAAATCGGCAAGCCATACGAGGCACAAGCCGTCAAGCTTGCCGAGCGAGAGCAATACAAAGCCGATTTCGTGGCGGTCAATGCGAAATCGAAGGTGCCCACGCTGGTTCGCGATGATGGCTCAGTGCTGACCGAATTTCCGGCCGTCGCTTACTGGCTGGCGCGCACGAATCCCGAGAAAAAGCTTTGGCCCGATGAGGCCGAGGCGCAGGCCCGCGCGCTTGAGGCAATGGATTACGTCGTGGCTACCATGCACATGCAGGGCTTCGCCCGTATCTTCCGGCCAGAGAACTTCTCCCCCGACCCGGCGAACCATGACAAGGTGAAGGAACGCGGCAAGGAAATCTTCGAAAAAGGACTAGAGCTTATGGAAAAGACGCTCGAGGGCCGGGATTACATCGTCGGCCAGTTCTCGATCGCCGATGCTGCTCTGTTCTACGTCGAGTTCTGGTGGTCCGAACGCTTGAAGAACCCGCTTCCTGCGAACTGCGCTGCCCATTATGCCCGGATGAAGGCGCGGCCTTCAGTCCAAAAGGTGCTTCGGGACGAGGGCTTTGCCTGAGCAGATGGGGGTTGCGGACGAGGAGGCCCTCAAACCAGTTTCGTTCTGGTTCCTTCGGCACGGACAGACGGATTGGAATGCCCGCGATCTAGCCCAGGGGCGGGTCGACATCCCGCTGAATGCGAAGGGTCTAGCCCAAGCTGAAGCTGCGGCGACGATGTTGCAAGGCCGCGGCATCGCCAGCATCACCGCTTCGCCCATTCCCCGCGCGCGCGTCACGGCCGAGATCGTTGCGAAGGCACTCGGGATTCCGGTCGTTATCGACGATGACCTGCAGGAAGTGGCGTACGGCGCACAAGAAGGGACACCGATGACCGAGTGGTTCACCCAATGGATTGCCGGACAGTTTACGCCGGAAGGCGGGGAAAGTTTTGCAGCGTTACGGGCCCGGGCTGTGCGCGCTGTCAACCGGGCGCTGGCTCGGCCCTCGCTGGTTCTTATCGTTGCCCACGGTGGTTTCTTTCGCGCGCTCCGCGCCGCGATGGGGCTTGATCCCCATATGCGCGCGGGGAACGCCATTCCAATGCTGTGTTGCCCACCGCGTGCGGGCGAGAGGAGCTGGCGGCTTGAGATCGCCACATAGCGCGCGATGGCTCGAGGCGGACTCGGGTTCCCAATTCGCGAGCACCGGGTCCCATTTTGCGCGCGGAATGGGGCCCGGGATTGGGGTCCCGGTCGCCGGAAAGGCTGGATCGCGGTCTGAATACTAGAACGGGATGGCTTTACCTAATGTCATTCCGCTCCAGAGCATGATGGCTTGGATGTGAAGCCATCATGCTCTAGGCCGAGAACCCATATTGGCGTGCCTGGTTCGGATGGGACCTTAGGGCTCGGCGTGGATAGTCGCGAGAGAGGCGGCACGTCGACGTTTGATCGGCTGATATCCCCCTTCTGTTCGGGCTTGCCGCCAATACTGATAACCTGACCGTCCGGATTGCCTACGGAATCCGGCGGCGATTCATCGGTTGGAAGCAGAACCTTTTGATCGGGGTCCTCACCACGATCATAACGCTCGTCGCTCTGGGTATCGGCCGGCGGATCCGCAAATTTGCTGCCTTCATCCTTACCCGATACTCTCGGGGGCTCGCTACTTATTGCGCTAGCGGCCTGGAACTTCTACCGATAACAGGTTGGCGCGGGTAATCCTCGACATCTCTCGCCAGGCGCGCTGACGGCCAATCTGTTGGTATTGGCGAAACACTCTGGTTAGCTGGTGCTTGTCGATCAACAACATCGGTCTCGCAGTCGTGGGCGGCATAGGCGGCATCGGTCATTCTGCCGCTGCGATCTCGATATTTGGCGCAAGCTTGGTAATGCTCGCGCTCGGACAACTGCTCGGCGCCAAACTGATCAAATCGGCACCGGCGCCAGGATGCTCCGTTACCGCAACGCCGGCAATGCGGCACTGGCTCTCGCTGGCTTCCTGATGCTAACCGGATTTTAGAGCGGTTTCACCTCAGTAGAAGCCGCGCTTGCCGGGTCGGCTGCGTATCCCAATTCACCTCCAGGACGCCAGCCAACTCATTCACAAAAGCTTCATGCTCTGGCGAACTGAAAGGATGCACAGTGCCCCACTCTGTCATAACGGGGGAAGATCTATGGCGAGCCGCCCTGTTGCGTCGATAGGGAAAGTTGTTATCGGCGTCGTGACGATGGCGAGTGGCGCGATGACGGTCGGCGCCGCACAGCAACCCTTTCCACCGGCCATAGATTACAATCAGCCCGGAAATCGCAAGCCAACCGAAATGGATAAATTCAAAATCCTAGCGACGGAGGTCAATGGCCGGCGCAGCGAGTGCTATAAGAGAAAAGATGCCGCGTGCGCCGCAGCGGTGTTTACCGACGACGCCACTTTTATCGAGGTGCAGCCCGACTTTAAGATGCTGAAGGGGCGAGCGCAAATTCAGAGACATTATCAAGAACTTATCACTGCTAATGCAACAGATCTCACGCCTACCGTTACAACCGTGTCAGTGACTGGCAAGGACACAGGCTTTGTGGGTGGGGACTACACTATCGTTGCGAAGGGCAAGAGAATTGACGGCCACTTCTTCCAAACCATCAAGCAGGTTGCCGGAAAGTGGGAGATCGCTTCCCATTTCTTCGCGCGAGGCGAGCCGATTACGGCAAGCGAAGACAGCACGTATCGCGGGAATTGACGACACCAAGTTGGAACACATTTGGCTAGAGGCGCGATGGCCTGAGGCGGACGCGGGTTACCAATTCGGGTCTCGATCGTCGGAAGGCTGAATCGCGTCGCAAAAACACCTTAGAGCCTGACTGCGAGCTGAAGCCATCAGGTCTAGCCGTCCACAGGCTGCGCCAACTCCCTTAGGCATGAAAACGGGTGACAACGATGCTATTCGGGTCGTGTCTTCTGGCTGCGGGGGTAACCGAAAGTGTCGTTCTCATCCGAGAGTGTCCTTCTGATTAGGTCTTGACTCCTCTAGGTGACTTGTGTTCTTGAGATGTTCATGTCCTTGATCGCCCCTCAACCCGCAACAAGCCTATCGCACCGGCTAGGCCTGACCATCGCTGGGCTGTGCGAGGCGCTGGCGGCGCGCATGGCCAAGGATCGGACGAATGT
>JAFAHH010000815.1 GCA_019237355.1 Acetobacteraceae bacterium
GCAAACTTGCCCCGATAGACGCGGGAACCATTAGAAAGCCTCCGGCGTTGCGGAATGCAGAAATCGCAGGTTGAACCGTAAGTCGCGGCTCGAGCGAATGGCCGACGGAGAAAGCGTCGCGCGGGCGACAATCAGCTGGTAAGAGGAGCATATGAGGAAGCAACCCGCTATGTCTGGTGTAATCTTTGCCGGGTTGCTGGTGGCCACAGCGGCCTCCGCGGACCCGTACAATCCCGCTGAGCGCGCTATCGGCGGCGGACTGGTCGGGGCCGGAACCGGAGCGCTCATCGGCGCGATCGCGGGCGGAGGCCATGGCGCAGGCATCGGCGCTGCGGTGGGAGGAGGTTTGGGAGCGGTCGCCGGTGCGGCGACGACGCCGGCACGTCCGCGGCATGCCTATCGGCACCACTACTACCGCCACGCTGGTCAATACTATTAAACAGCCCTTTACTGAAACGGATAGACGAAGAGGTAGCCGCCAGGCGGCGTCATGCCGTTGTTGGTGCCGAAAATGAAACAGGTGAATACGAGCGCTGGAGCGCCATTAGGCAATGTCACGAATGAGACAGTCGGGTTACCCAACGATTGTGCGCCACCCTTGAGCACCGGACTGAGCTTTTGAATGACGCTTTTGGTTCTGTCGATCAAAAACAGCCGCCATGAGCCGAAATCATTGCCCGACGTCGGATTGACTTGTGCTTCTACGACTTCGTAGACCCCCGGTCCCGCCTTGAAGATCTCGCGGTCCCCGATCTTGCCGTTCCCGCCGGCACTGCTCACCAGGTCGTTGATCGTGTCGTCGGACGAACTCGACCAACTCTCGAAATTGGTCAAGGTTCCGTCCGCCTGCAGATCGCGCTGGCCGAGATGAAAGTAATGATGGGTTATTTCCAGTTCCGAACTCGATATCGAACCGCTGTAGCTGATCCGGCCGAATTCGGGCGTTCCATCGGCCTTCGCGAAGGGTGTTCCCGGGAACGTCAAGGCACTCGTCGGCGTCGTCGCGGGATTATTGATCAGCGCTTGCAAACCGGTTACTCCAGTTCCGGGAGGATTTCCGTAGTAATGCACTCTTATGTAGGGCCGCCCCGACGGGTTATATTCTTCGGCGTAGATGACGCTGTCGTCGGAAAGTATTCGGATATCGGGCTGGGCTGCCGGACTATGTATCTGCCCGAGAGTATACCAGGATTTTAGATCCGCCGAGTAACTCAGATAAGTGGCAAATTGCGTGCTGTTGATGGGATTATGGAAGACGCCCAAATACGGAGGGCATTTCGAAGTGTCTGAGCATTTGGCCAAGTCCGTCTGCACGATCTTGAGCGGCGCCGCGCTCGCGCGGCCTTGAGTTGCGTTGTCCCAGCTGTCCACTTGATAAAGTGCTACTGGCGGATCCGTGGATTGACCTGGCGCGGTCTCGTTCAAGATCGCCGCAATCTGCGCCATGCTGCTGAGTTGCGGTAAAGCCGACGCCGGAGCGACCTGAGGCGCCGCATAGTCGGAACTGGCTGCTTCGCAAGGGTAGGCAAGAAGGCCAGCATAGGCGATTGCCAATACTGATGCGCCTAAAATAACCACCCGCAGTGACAAATAATCCCGCACCATCGCGATTTGGGTCTCTTTTTTAGGGTCGCTCGAATACCCGCACAAGATATTAATCTAAAGCATGAAATGTCCTTCCAATTCAACAACCTGAAATTTGTATCACAAAGCATGGGCAAGCGGGTTGGCCGAGCCGGTGGCGTGGAGAAAAATCAATTTCATATTAACTACACTCGGATATTACAACCTGCGGTAACTAAGTTCGACCGGGAGACCGCAAATGCCAAGAACTTCCGCACCGATGCTCGCCGGTGCTGCGCTGGTAGCGATCCTGCTCGGATTTGCGGCTTTCCCGGCGCTTGCCGACTGCAGCGCGGACGCCGACGAAATCGACGCACGTTGCTACAATGGGGATCTCCAAGCCGCTCTCCGCGACGCCCTTGCCTCCGATCGGCCGCTGCTTCTGCCGCGCGGGACCTACCCGATCAGTCAGCCGCTCGTCATTGATTATGCGGCGCACGCAGACACCGGATTTATGATCATCTCCCGCGGCGCAATAATCGACGGGACCGCGATTCGCAGTGGGCCCGTTCTCGAAATCATCTGTTCGGGCGGTTCAACGGCCAATCCCAAGGGATGCTTCTATTTCCATCAGGAGGGCACTCTGTTTGTCAACGCCAACACCCCAGACTGGGCCCTCAGAGTTGGACTTGATGATCTCTCCGATGCACATAATTCGGCGAAGATCGATCACCTAGTCGTCAACAACAACAGCGGGGCGGGCAGCGGAGGTGCTGTCCGGCTCAATTATGTTTTGAATTCGGACATCTTTGTGGTCGCGGATGCCGCGGGCGGCGGTGCTGGGTTGGCGCTCGAGCAGGTCCAATTCTCTCGCATCGGCGGCGCCGCCTCGGCCACGGCCGGCACCGGACTGTCAATCGAGAATGGCTATACTTTCGCGAACACCATCCAGGCCATCGATCTCGAAGTGGCCGAACTCTGCCTGGCAATGACGTCCCCGCGGGCCACGCACAATACGTTCGTGTCGCCCTATTTCAACTGCAAGCAGGCAGTCGTATCGCTGAACGGGAGCGCCAATCTGCTGATGAACCCGATGTGGGGTGGCGCCGTTAAAACTGCCAGCTCTCAGTGGGCGGGGATCACGGTAACTCCGTAAGGTCGCTGGCGGGTCTCACATGACCGCTTCGGCGACGGAGCGCAGCGCGTCTTTCGTAGCCCCGACCAGCAGCAGTGTGCCGACCCGGTGGTCCTTCGCGAGTTCCTGCCAGGCTGCGAGGCGATCCCTGATCCGTTCCTTCGGCCCGATTAACGAGATCTCGTCGATCAGCGCATCGGGCACTGCCGTTCGGCCTCCTTACGGCGGCCCGCGAGGAAATGGTCTTGGATCTCGACCGCGGCCGCTTCGTAGCCGAGGCGCTTCGTCAGATCGTTGTAGTAGTTCTTCGAGCGCGCGCCCATGCCACCGATGTAAAGGGCGAGCTGCGGTCGGATCGCGTCGCGGCAAGCGGCCAGATCGTTCCCCATCGCGATCCGGACATAAGGCGAAATATCGAAATCGGCGAGGGTTTTGCTGTTGGGCACTTTGGCGATCCCCTCCAACACCGGGGCAGTGATCGCCTCCGGCCTCTCTGGCGACATGAAGAACGGCAACACACCATCGGCCACTTCACCGGCGGTGCGCAATCCAGCGGGAGTGAAGGACGCAGTGTAGATCTTCAAGCTCGGATCGCCGTGAACGATGCTGCGCAGGGGCTTGCCCAGCCCAGTAGCATCCGGGCCCATATAGGGGATTTGATAATGCTCGCCCTGATACTCGAGCGGCGCCTTGCGCTCGAGGATCTGGCGGATGATCGCGATATATTCGCGGGTGCGCAGGAGCGGCTTGCCGAACGGGACGCCGTGCCAACCTTCGACGACCTGAGGGCCTGACGGCCCGATGCCGCACAGAAACCGATTGCCGGACAGCGCCTGCAACGTCATTGCGGTCATCGCGGCGCAGGCCGGCGTGCGCGCTTGCATTTGCATAATGCCGGTGCCGACTTTGATCTTTTTGGTTTGCGCGAGCACCCAGGCGACCGGCGTCACCGCGTCCGTGCCATAGGCCTCACCACACCACACCGCCTCGTAGCCGAGCCGCTCAGCCTCCCAGACGAGATCCATATCGACACCGCTATCAGGCGAAACTCTAATTGTGATGGCCAGCTTCATTGAAATCGCTCCTCAAATAGTATTTACCACAGAGGCACAGAGTACACGGAGAGAAAACCTGAAACCTCTGCCCGGTGTTATATTCCCCGTGTTCTCCGTGTCTCTGTGGTGCAATTAACTGATCAAAGGCTCGGCGGCGCGGGCGACGCGCTCGACGGCGTGCAGCCAATCCTCGAGTTCCCGCTCGGCAGGCTCAACCAGGATGTGTTCGACACCGGCTTTGCGATAGGTGGCGAGCCGGGTGCGCAGCGCGTCCTCATTCTTCCCGTCCCAGCCATACCGCACGGAGATGACGAATTGGCTCTGCGGCCGCTGTTCGCGCAGCCGGCGCACGATCGGGGCCGCCTGGTCCGGCGACAGCCGCGAGCCGTGCCAGCCATCGGCGATCCGGACGGCGCGGGCGAGCGCCGCCTCGGAGCTGCCGCCGATCCAGATCGGGATCGGCTTCACCGGCTTCGGCAGCATGCGCATGTCCTCGATGACCGCCGGGATGTGGCGCGCCGGAAAGGTCACCGGGTCCTCTTGCCAGACCGCGCGCATCATTGCCATGCCCTCGTCCATGCGGCGGCCGCGCTCACGGAACGGTACGCCGAGGGCAGCGAACTCAGCTTCGAGCCAGCCGACCCCGGCGCCGAGGATGAGTCGCCCCTCGGACAGGTTCTGCAATGTCGCCAGCTCCTTGGCGAGGGGCAGCGGGTGACGCATCGGCAGCACCAGCACGCTGGTGCCGAGCCCGACTCTCTTGGTGAAAGCCGCCGCCCAGGTCAGCGTCAGCACCGGGTCGTAAAAGTTCGCCGACGGCGGGTAAGGCGCTCCCCTCGGAATGATGATGTGCTCGCTCGACCAGGCGTCCGCAAAGCCGAGTTCCTCGGCCTGGATCGCGGCGCGCCGGATCGCCTCCGGTCCGGCCTTGCGCCCGATATGCGGCAGATGAATCCCAACCCGCATCACCTGTACTCCCGCAGATACCACTCACTCCAGGGTGTGGCGGGGAGGGGCAGGACGCAAGCGCGCCGTGAGGCATTTCTTGTCGGGCGTATCCGAAAGGTTCATTCTGCCGGAGCGGAATGACCACCAGATAAGAAGATGCCGGAAGACTTGCCGCAGGACGGTCTGGTCGCGGTCGTGAAGCGCGACTGCCCGACCTGCGTGCTCGCAGCACCCGTGCTCGGCGCTCTGGCGCGCGACGCCGGGCTCACCGTCTATACCCAGGACGATCCATTATTTCCCGAAACGGTGCCGGGGCGGGTCGACGACACCCAGCTCGACATGTCGCACCGGCTCAAGATTGAGATCGTGCCAACGCTGATCCGCTTCGAGGGCGGCCGCGAGGTGGCTCGCACCTATGGCTGGGACCGCGGCGAATGGCAGCGGCTGAGCGGCATTGCCGGACTCGGCCCCGGCCTCCCGGAAACACGTCCGGGCTGCGGTGCCAAGAATATCGAGCCGGGGATGCTGGAGCGGCTCAAGATCCGCTTCAACGAGACTGGGCTCAGATCCCGCCGCATCTCGCTTGGTGACGACGAGGATGAGCACGAGGCGATGTTTGCGCGAGGCTGGTCGGACGGGCTGCCGCTGGTGCCGCCGACCGAAGAGCGCGTCCTGCGCATGCTCGATGGCGCGTCTCGCGACCCGCAAGAGGTGCTGGGCTTGGTCCCTCCGGCGCTCGCCGCGGCGACAGTCGAGAAAATCGCGATCAACGCAGTGATGGCCGGGTGCAAGCCCGAATACCTGCCGGTCGTGCTGGCTGCCGTCGAAGCGGTGCTCGACGAGAGTTTTGCGATGCACGGCGTTCTGGCGACGACGATGTTTGTCGGGCCGGTTGTGATCGTCAACGGCCCGATCCGTCGCCGG
>JAFAHH010000140.1 GCA_019237355.1 Acetobacteraceae bacterium
CGAGCATGGTTGTCCGAAGGATTATCTTCGCTTCACGGGCCAGTTCTTCGAAGACGTCTGCGCCGATATCGGCTTTACCGACATCAAAACTGATACGCGCTCAACTAGCGGAATGCTCTATACGATCCATCAGCTCTCGAAGGCAGCGCTGGTCAATACGGACGCACCTGATGCTAGGTCGGCGCGGCGGGCCCATGTCGCAATCATGAGTATTCTTGGTGTCTGCCAGGTACTCGATTCCTCGTTCGTCGGCGGAGGCGCCAGTCACTGGCACAGTACGGACATGATAGCGGTTAAGCCTGGCAACTATGTCGCGCCTGATTTTGCTCCCGACCACTCGAAGCACTTCCTCGATCGGCAAGTTCATATTCTTGCATGCCCATTAACTGGCGATCCGTTGATTCGACAAGGAGGGACGCTCGTTACTCGGACGGGAGCCTCCTATAAGATCGTAAATGGCGTCCCCAATATGGTGATGATGCAAGGTCAGTCGTCTTTCTCGGTCATCGCCAAGCGGCTACATGACCTCCAGCGCAGAACATCCCCACATTTGCAAGACTGCAATAGCCCCCGCCAGCAGCATTATTCCATGTTCAGTCGGTCGAAACGATTCCTTCGACGAATCGTCGGTCACTGAAAGCGAAACCGCCCAGCCTCTCCGGGATATCGAGCCTCTGAGGGACAGGCTGTGGAACGATCCACCAACCGACCCGACAGGACGAGTTGGCCGACGGGAAGTCGTGGAATGGCGATGATCGCTGGTGTGCTCGCCGCTGGGCCGAACATCAGTCGGGAACTTGATAGTCGGCCCTCCCCGCGCCCGCGGGGATGAACCGTTTGTTCCGCCGCCACCTGCAAACACTCACAGAGGGTGGGCGGCGTCAAGCGAGCATTGCATTTGCTAATCAAAAATTGCTCCCGCCGCCTCATTGGTCTCCGGGCTAGCCTTCTGGTTTTTTCTAAACTCAGATCAACTGCTCAACGATGTAGGCCCTGTGAAGTTGTGGGCGACGCACACCCATCGTCCAAGCGCAGCGGCAAATCCACAGGGTTCTGCTGGTCACCTGTACCACCGGGGTCAGAACGCGTGTTCCGATCCGAGATTGCCGCACACGGTGATTATCGACTGCGGCGTTTGATGCTCGCAGAACCTCACATCAAAATGGGCTCGAGCCATGGGTCGCAA
Source organism: Acetobacteraceae bacterium (assembly GCA_019237355.1). Classification (GTDB taxonomy): domain Bacteria; phylum Pseudomonadota; class Alphaproteobacteria; order Acetobacterales; family Acetobacteraceae; genus JAFAHH01. The sequence continues at coordinate 1,187 of JAFAHH010000140.1, forward strand.
CAACCGCGCTACGTCGGGTTTCTACGCACACCACCGGCAGCCTTGCCTCAAGTAAGCTGGTCACCACCCATTGCGACATCGGCCCTGCCTCCAGCCCAACCCGAGCGTACTCAAGGCCGCCGGCGCTCAACACGGCAACGATCGCCTCCGGCTCCGTTGTTACCTTTGCCTCGCGGCACGATTTTCCGGTTTCGTCGACAATGTAGATCGCCGTCTCCTTGACCGAGACATCTAGCCCCGCACGATGCTTCATGGCAGTCCTTCCTGTGTTGACGTTTGCGGCCGGCTCATCCGGACCGCGTGTGCAACGTCAGTGTGAAGGACTGCCACCACTATCTCCAGCAATCACCGGCGGAACCACCGCAATACCCCATCTCTGCAAAAGCCAGCTGCAGTGATCGTGGGATAACATTTGGCGGGGTGGATTGATGTGCATGAGTTGGGGATGAAGCAGTTGACGTCGGCGACTGCGAAAATTTGATCGCTACGCCAAGACGACGCGGGCGGGCAACGTTTCTTGGCGAGATGGAGCGCATTGGTCGCACCCGCGTAAACCGGACCTCGTACTCCGGCCGCACAGGGCCGGGGGCGGGGCCACGGTAGGGAACTCCCGTCGCTAGTGGCCAAGCGGCCCAACAGACTGCTGCCCAACGCCGTCCCCTAGCTCCGCCCCCAGCCCTGTGCAGCACTCGCCGTGCCCCGCGCTGACCGCGATCCGCGACCGCACCGGCAAACTATTGCTTCATCTTGACCGCGGACATAAGACTAACATTCCACACGGACCACCTCCCGGGGGCCGGTTAGGCTCAGCTTAGGAGGCTTAGAAGGTTGGACGGTTGACACAGAAGCTTGAGAACGGCGGACGCGATCTAGGAAGTGGTCTTGCTGAAGGCGCAGGAACACGAGACCTCGCACAACTATTCTACAACCATCGCGACTACGTTTCGGACAAATGGGAACAGTATATTGGAATCTATGAAGCGGAGTTAGCCCCGCACCTCTCTATAGGCGAGCCGCTGCACCTTCTCGAAATCGGCGTACAAAACGGTGGTTCGCTTGAGATCTGGTCGAAATATCTTCCACGGAGTTCATGCATCTATGGGATCGATATCGACCCTAAGTGCGCAAGCCTTCGCCCACCGGCGAATGTCGAGATTTTTATTGGTGACGCTTCCGATGCTGAAACCCTCGATAATCGGTTCGGTACCTCCTCGTTTGACATTATCGTGGACGACGGTTCGCATCGGTCCGACCATGTCATTGCCTCGTTTGAGAACTGCTTCCGCCGGCTTCGCCCAGGTGGTCTTTATTTCGTCGAGGACTTGCACTGCAGCTACTTTGCCTCCTTGGGAGGTGGCCTCCGCGCAAAGCACTCGAGCGTAGAGTATTTTAAGCGTCTTGCTGACGCGCTCCACGCCGATCACTTCGAAGAAGCCGACCTCGGCGCTCTTGCAGCGGACGAACTCGCGCGCCTTCGTGCTTTCTGCCGTGATCTGGCGCGGATTACGTTCTACGACTCCATGGTAGTCATTGCCCGTCTGTCCGACAGCAAGCACCGTCCCTACGCCCGTATGCTGACGGGCAGTCAAAGTCCGGTCGTGGACCCTTCACGCGTCCTGCCATGGCTACCAGTGAGGCAGATCCGCGACCTTATGCTTTCGCCTACGGCCGATCGCACCTTCTCCCCTGGATTACGTGCGGGCCTTGTGGCCCGCGCGGCCACCCTGGAGGGCGAACTGCAGGCCGCACGCGCGGCTATGGAGGAAGCACGGCGGGCTCGGGAGGTTCAGATCGCCGAGCTGACATGGCGGCTCGGAGAGGCGCATGACGCGGCGGAGGCGGAACGTGCCCGCCTTGAGGCTGCGCTAGCGGAGGCGCTGCGGGAACGTGATGCGGTCCTCGGCTCGACCATTTGGCGGGCAACCCAGCCTGTTCGGCGCCTAGGTTACCATCTTCCGCCGCCGATCCGACGGAAGCTGCGGCGCGCGATGCGCGCCGCTTATTGGATAGTGACGCTGCAGTTCCATCGCCGTCTGACGGAGTGGCGGGCCATGCAGACCGTCCGCACACTCGCACCCGACCCTATCCCGCCCGTGCCCGCGGAGGGAGCGCCTGCTGAAGAGCCCGCGCCGGCAACACTGCCGAAGCTCTCTTTGGTGCCTGACCTCTTGGCGACGCGTTTCCCTGCTCTCCAACCCTATCCCAGCTTCCCGGTTACGGGTATCCGCGCGCGCCTCTCGCTCGTGACAGACGGCATCGGACCCTTCTCGCTCTTCGGCGGGGTCGGGACAGCCATTATTCTCGGCGCCCTTCTTGCGAACCGGCTCGGCGCCGACCTGCGGATCGTCACCCGCACCGAAACACCGGATGCCGCCCCCGTGCGCGAGGTGCTGCTGCGCAATGGCGTCGCGCTGGACGGGGGGCTGGAGGCTGTGATGGTACCGCATGACGGCTCCGTGGATCTTCCCCTTGCCGCGGACGATGTCTTCCTGACCACCTCTTGGTGGACGACGCGGGCGACCCTTGGTGCCGTGCCACCCTCCCGCGTTGTCACGCTCGTCCAGGAGGACGAGCGGATGTTCTACCCCCAGGGAGACGACCGCCTGCGCTGCGCCGAAACGCTCTCGCACCCAGGCCTACAGACGGTGGTGAACACCGAAATGCTCTTCCGACACTTTCTATCGTGCCGGGAACCGGTGACGAACCTCGCGCAGGATGGGATGTGGTTCGAGCCGGCTTTCCCCGCGCGAGCTGGGATACGCGCACGGGAGCGTCGCCGTCGCATCTTCTTCTACGCACGGCTCCACAACGCGCGAAACCTGTTCTGGCGGGGAATCGAGGCACTGCATGCGGGCGTGGCCGAAGGGCTCTTTCCTGCCGAGGACTGGGAGATGCACTGGATCGGGCGGGACGCGCCAGAGGTGGCCTTGCCGCGCGGCATCGTGCCGCGGATCACGTCGCACCTCACTTGGGGCGAGTATCATGAATTTGTTGCGTCGATGGACGCGGGCTTCGTGCTGATGGACACACCGCATCCCTCTTATCCACCGCTCGACCTCGCGGCGGCCGGAGCAGCGGTATTGACGAATACTCACCCGGGCAAGGAATCGCTCAGTCAGTATTCGGACAACATCCTTCTCGCGCCGCCAACGGTGGAGGGGTTAGTGGAGGGGCTAGGCCGCCTTCAGGCGCTTGCAGAGGACGATGCAGAACGGGCACGCCGCCGCGAGGCGGACCGCATCGGACGGGACTGGATCTCGGCACTGGAACCTGTGGTGTCGCGGCTTGCGGACCGGTTCGGCGCCGGGGTCTGAGCAGATGTTCCACGACCTGACCGACGGGCCCTTGCCTTACGAAGCGCCCTGGGAACAAGAGCCTCTCGCGACGCGCCTTGCGGCGGTGCGCGGCGGGCGCCCGCGCGTCGTCTGGCTTTACGAGCGCCCGGACACGAGCACCTTCCGCTATCGCTGCCTCAATCCGGTGGCGACGCTGGCCACTGCCCGCCTGGGGATCGGTGCTGCCTGGTTCGAGCGGGATGATATTCCTGCGCTCGCGCGGGAGGTGCCGGATCTCGACGCGCTCGTCATCTGCCGCTACCGGTACGATGCAGAGGTCGCGCGCCTCGTAGCGCGCGCGAGGGCGGCTGGAACCCGCATAATATTCGACTGCGACGATCTAATCTTCGACACTCGGCACATCCACCTTGTCCTTGACACGCTCGATCAGCCGACCGACGCATCGTTGCATTGGGACGGGTGGTTCGCCGAGGTCGGGCGGATCGGCGCGACCGCATGGCTATGCGAAAGGGGAATCACGACTAACGGCATTCTCGCGGAGCGGCTCGCCGCGACAATGGGGGGGGCGCCGGTTGGAGTTGTCCCGAACTATTTAGCCCCGGACCAGGAGGCATCCT
>JAFAHH010000387.1 GCA_019237355.1 Acetobacteraceae bacterium
CTTTGCAATCCAATCACTTAGTGGGTGGGATCTGGGGCCTTTCGGCCCCAGCGGGTCCAGGGCAGAGCCCTGGCCTTCCTTTTTCAGCAGACTGCTAGAGCAGATCGCGATCAGGTGGATCGCCGAAGGCGATCCACATCGCGTGAATCTGCTCGCAAACAAAGCTAGAGCGGTTCCACGTGAGTGGAAACCGCTCTAGATGCACCGCCGTCGCCGGTCAGAATGCCCCGCCGCGCGGAACATCAGTCATAGGGAACTGTTACCGGGGTCACTATTCCTGCCCGCGATTCCGCTGCATATCGGCAACCCTCATCCGCGGGCATCGCTATCCACTATTGCGGGGGGGCACGCCTACGCATGACCTTGGACATCGGCCGGGTCCCAGAAGAGCGGATTATGGGGTTGCTCAGCCGGAACAGCCTGCTCCGTCAGGTGCCGGACGCGGAGATCAAGAGCCTGGTTCGGCGCGCCCGCCTGCAGCGCTTTCGAGAGCGTGAAGCGATTTTCTCGCAAGGAGATGAAGGCCGCTCAGTGCTGGCGGTGCTAGAGGGCTTTGTAAAGCTGTCCTCGAGCACCGCGGCTGGACGGGAAATCATCCTGGACGTAGCGGGTCCCGGCAGCATCTTCGGCGAGATCGCCGTCATGAATGAATGGCCGCGCGCTGCCGACGCGGTCGCGCTGACGCCCTGCTCGTTACTGGCGATCGATGGCTACTCTGTCAGGCAAGCCCTCACCCGGGCTCCCGCGGCGCTGTTTGGCGTGATCCGCATGGTCAGCGAACGATTGCGACGTGCAACGGAGCAATTGACGGATGGGGTAGACCTGCCCGCGTCTGCCCGCCTGGCCAAGGCGCTGATGCAGCTTGCAGCCCTCAATTCACACCAGGTCGCGGATGGGCTTCAAATCGATGTGGTCCTATCCCAGCGAGAACTCGGCGGCATGACTGGGCTTACGCGCGAAAGCATCAACAAGCACTTGGCCGCGTGGCGAGAGGAAGGATGGGTCCGGCTCACCACGGACGGCGCCATCATCTTGGTAAACCCGCAGGGATTAAGGGATTTGCTGCGAACCCAGGGGCTATAGCTGCCCTGGTTTACCCAAATGCGCCGACTTCGTGGGTGATTGCTGCAGCAATCTCCCGGACGGACGCGAAGAGGGCCCGCATAGGAGCGAAGATCTGCTCATGCTCAGTTGCATACGCCGCGGCTGGACGGGGCGCCGGCGGCTCGGCATAGTCGCGCTCCACGGCCGGGTCGGGGCCCGGCGGAAAGATTTCCGCCAGGATCGCGAGCGCGGCTGGAATATCCAAACGAAGAATGCGCGCTTGCAGCGCCTCCCACGTGACCCCGTGGCGGGGAGAAAAATCCGGGATTTGCGCACCGAGAAGCCAAATCCGGTGAATCAAGGCCAGGCGGAGCGCATGCAGAAGCACCTCGCGCGGCTTCATGGATGGTGCGTCGGCCCAGACTGCATGCAAAGCGAGGTTATCGGCCTGCACCCGGCGAAACATCGCCAAAACCGAGGCCCAGATATCGAGCCGCTCCAGCCCACTTGCCACCGAAACCAACGCCCCCGCTCGGCCGGATCGTGTGGTGTGAGCAGCGCGGTCGAGCCACGAACCGGGATCGAGCGTGGCGACCACGGCCCGCAGCACATCCGCATCGGAATGCGCCAACGCATGAACGGCGAGATCGACTGCCCGGCGAAAGCGCCGGCTATTCGCGTACATCTCGAGGAAGGTCTCGGGATGCCGGGCGATAGCTGCCCCCAGGCCCTGCAGCGTATTCGCGCACCAGCCGAGTTGCTGGAGAATGGCGTTATTCGGGATGGCGCGAAGTTCCCTCGGATGGCGGATCCCCGCCGGCCCGCCGAGCCCTTCGGTTTCGCGCGCCGCCGGCCGGGACCCCGTAGGGTCGATCAGCGCGGGCCCAAACGTGCCAAGCAGCGCCGCATAACCCGGGTCTTCAACGAGATCATGCATACCGCTCCGGATGGTTGCGAAGAAATCGGCAGCGAAATCCGGATCGGCGTAAATGGGGTCATCAAGCGGGCCGGAGGCTTCGCGGAAGACATGCTCGGCGATTCTGGCGATGGAAGCCAAGGCCAATTCCCGCGTGCCAAAAAGAAGATAGCCGTCGCCGCCCTGAAATGCCGTTTCTTCCCGCATTTCCAGGCCGGCCTGGTGCAAGGCTTGGCGGCTCACCGTCGGCGAGAGGTATTTCAGCCGATCAGCGAGCGACCCCGGATGCGCGCCGCGGCCGATGCTTTCGCCATGCGTATCGAAGAGGATGACTTCGACGCCGCTGACCTTATGTTTCGCCAGCAGTTCAGCGATTTTGAGGCGCAGCCGCTCGATCAGATAGCTCGCCGCGAGCTGGCCTACATAGCGACCGGAATCGGAATAGCCGAATTGTAGCGCGAGTCTTCCAGTGCGTTGCAAATAAGTGCGGTAATGCGGGCTACGCAGCGCTTCTTCCAGCACGAGCGCGCCTTGCTCGAGCGCATCGGCGGTTTCGAACAGCGGGCTGATCTCGATGTGATCTTCCACGCCAAACAGGCGCGCAAGCCAAAGTGCCGCGAGAAGCGTGTAGCCGGTTTCGGTTTCGGCAATAAGGAAACGAATGGGGCTGGTGCTATCGATATGCTTGCGGACTTGCGCGACCGTCATCATCAGCCGGGCGGCCGAGGCTTGCTCGGCAAGCAGGGCGCCGAAATCAACCGGTACCGGCTGGACCTTGTCCAGCGCCGCGTTGATGGCTGCGAGCAGCACCCGGCGGCGCGAGCGGTCCTTAGGCGGGTCGGCCAAATGCAGCCTCTGCCGGAGTGCATTATGGACCTGGGTGGCATTCAGCCGGGCATGGGTGTGGGCAAGCCCAAGGCCATGCGAGGCAAGTCCTGCCCGTGCGATGGCCAGCTTGAGCCGGACTTCGGGTGAGCCGCCGGAGAGCGCCGAATCGAATTGCGCCAGCAAAGGGCTGGGCGCGGTCAGCGCCTCTTGCCGGCTCTCCAATAACGCATGCGGAAAAGCAGCCACCCGGCCGGGTTCTGGATAGTCCGGGCAGGCCCCGATCTGTGCCGCGACCGCTTGCATCGCGGTGGCCACCCGCGCTGCGATCGCATCGGCTTCCGGGATCGGAGCAAGTTGCGAATGCAACCTTTGAAGCTGGTACAGTTTCATTTGCAGGCGAACGCGGATCGTATCGTGCCAGCCGATGTCGCTCCGGCCGTCGGTGTCGTAGCCGACCCAGCTCGCCACTGTAATCGGGCGGGGATCAAGTTGCATCCAGCGGTCCGGCCAGACCGCCTGGGCGGCGGTGAACAGCGCCGCATTGAGCTGATCCAACGCATCGCGGGCATGCGCAATCGCGCTAACAGCTTGAGCCAGTTCCTGCTCGAGAGTCGGTTTGGCTGGGCGGTGTGAGGGGAATTCGGGTGATGGCGTATGCCCCGAGGCTCGCTCGGCTAGGGCGGCTCCGACTTCGGGC
>JAFAHH010000538.1 GCA_019237355.1 Acetobacteraceae bacterium
AGGTCCTGGACGATGAAAGCAAGCCCGAACGTCAGTAGCAGGCTGTACACTGGATCGCGGCCGTAGACGCGACGGATCATGAGCCGCTCGACCACAAATCCGAGTGCCGCCGTTAGCAGCGGCGATACTAGCAACGCGCCCCAGAAGCCGAGATAAGGTGCAAGCACGTAAGCGAGATAACCACCCAGCGCGAGGAAGTTTCCGTGCGCGAAGTTGATCACGTTCGAGAGGTTGAGGATGATCGACAGTCCGAGCGCCATCAGCACGTAGAACGCGCCGATGATCAGCCCATTAGTAACGTTAAACAGCAACAATTGCAGCATCACCAGACCTCAGGCTGCATCAAACTCCCTCTCCGTTACGGAGGGGCTGGTGAGGGAAAGTCCGATCACGCCGCGGGATACGCCATATGGCAGCCGGTCGCTTCCACGCTGCCTGCGGCCCGCTCGCCCGGAACTTCTTCGCGAATGGTAAACAGATCACCGTCGCCGTCCTGCGGAGGATGGACCTCGCCGACGAAGACCGTGCTCATCAGCTCATGGTCCCCAGCCCGGAAAAAGATTTTGCCCGGTTGGAGCGCAACGTCTGGAGGCAAAGCCTCATTCTCCAGCGCGCGCGCCATCTTGATCGCCTCGAGCGACTTGGCCTTTTCCGCGGCAAGGTTGAACGCGTTCACGGAGGTAAAACCAAACCAGTGCCGCGCCGTCGCGATCTTATTGTTAGTCCTGCGAATCTCCTCGACGAAATCGGCCACGTGCGGCACGTTCGGCTGGTTCCACCACCACTCCATGGTCCACCACCCGATCCTCGCCGCATCGGGCACGGCAAGCACGGTTTCCAGCTCGTAGAGGGCGCCGCCAACCTTCATTTGCTTGTCGAGGCCGAACTGCATGAACTGTTTGAGGCTGTTAACTTGATCGAGCCCAGCCATACTGTCGATCAACACCGTCGGCTGATAGGCACGTGCCTTGATGAGACTGGCGGAGAAATCGACGGTGCCGAGCGGCAGCATATCGCCTTCATACGTGCCGCCAGCCGCTTTCAGCCGCTCAACGAAGGCCGCCTGCAAGGTGTGGCCATAGGCGTAGTCGGGCGTGATGAAGAACCACTTTTTGCCGGCGTTGCGTATCTAGGGTCTGGGTGATTGCCGCCGCGTCCATCGTCGTGGTGTTGCAGACGCGGAAGACGTTCCATTTGCAGTCTTTGCCCGTGATGGGATCGGTGTGCCCACCAGGCACGATGTGAAAAACTCGTTTCTCGTTCGTGACTTGCGAGATTGCATAGGCAATGCCTGAATTAACATCACCCAACAATGCGTTGACCTGATCCCGGTCTATCAGCTTGCGCGCCTTCTGCACGCCAGTACCGACGTCATTTGCCGAATCTTCGACCAGAAGCTGGATTTCGCGGCCAAGCACGCCGCCGCTCTTGTTGATTTGTGAGATCGCCAGCGTCGCCCCTTCCACCTCACCGACTGCGGAAGCTGAGTAGACGTCGGTCAGTGGGCTTACCTAGCCCACTTTGATCGGCTGCTCGCCTAGAGCACGCACGAAATAAGGCGATGCAACTTGTACCGCCCCGACCGTCGCCCCCGCTTGCAGCAATCGCCGCCGGCTCACCCCGACCCTGTTACCTGCTTGGACCATTTCACCCGTTCTCCTGCTGTCTCAGGCAACTGCATCGCGGTGCTGCATGCCTGTTCGGCTACCTTCTCTGACCCTACGCCTCGGAGGCGCACCGACTATTACTGCGCCGGGACTAAGACAGCAACCACCGCGAGCAGCCGGACAATCAGCGAATTGGAGAGGGCGGTTAGCTCTTCAACGAGATGAGCTCACCGCTTCAGTCCGCCGGGCCAGAACGCGTCTCGCCTCCCGCAAATCGAATGCCCCGAGCGCCTGCCCAGCCAGGCCGTACACGCCAACACCGATTGTGACCAAGATGAAAAGTGCCGCCCAACGCGAGCCCCGGACATAATCCGTTCCGTTGAACAATTCTGATTGCAAAAGCCAAAGAGTGACCGACATCGCGACGGATGCCATCATCATGCGCGGCAATCGCCGCCGGAGTTGGGAATCTGAAACCAAATGCCCGCGCCGGGTCAGGATGAGGGCGAGGCAGGATGCGTTGAAAATCGCGGCAAGGCTGGTCGCTAGCGGCGGCCCGACATGGCGTAACGGGATCATGAAAGCCACATTCAGGGCAAAATTGAGGGCCAGGGTTATCAAGCCGATTTTCACCGGGGTTGCTGTGTCCCCCCGGGCGAAGAAGGCCGGCGCCAAAACTTTCAGAAGCACATAGGCAGGCAGGCCGAGTGCGTAGGCTGTTAGCGACTGGGCACTAAGCCGCGCGCTCTCAGCATCGAAGGCGCCGCGGCCGAATAGCACATACATCACGGGAAAAGCCGCAACCATCAGCGCGAGGGCAGCGGGTAGAGTCAAAAACAAGGCGAACTCGATCGCTCGGTTCAGTGTGGCTATCGAATCCTGGGCGCGGCCGGCGCGGACCTGGCGCGATAGGAGGGGCAGCAATGCGGTCCCCACGGCAACCCCGATCGTTCCTAATGGGAGCTGATAGACCCGCTCGGCGTAGTAAAGCAGGGATACGGTGCCCGGCGGCAGCAAGCTTGCGATGATCACATCCACGGCTTGGTTGAGCTGGGTCGCGCCTGCGCCGACCAAGCCCGGCGTCATCCGGCGCAGCAGCAGGCGGGTTTGCGGGGTCAGCCGCGGGCGCGGGATGTGAAGCCTCATTCCCGTCCGCCGCACGGCCCACATCAGCAGCGCGAGCTGGACAACTCCCGAAGCTGAGACGCCCCAAGCCAGTGCATGGCCCACAGTCGGCACATACGGGGTGAGCAGAAGCATCGCCGCAATCGAGACGCCGTTATAGACGAGCGGGGCGGCGGCGGCGGCGGCAAACCGGTCGAGCCCGTTCAGCACACCCGAAAGCAGGGCGGCTAGGCAGATCAGGATCAGGTAGGGGAAGGTGATCCGGGTAAGCGTGACGGCGAGTGCGAATTTTTCAGGGATCAAAGCGAAGCCCGGCGCTAGCACTGCCATGAGCTGCGGCATGAAGACCTCGCCCAGGATCGTAATCGTGCCGAGCCAGAACGCCATCACGCTGAGTGCTTCTTCCGCGAACCGGCGAGCCGCTGGGCGACCTTCGGCCGCAAGGAGACCTGAGAACTCTGGAACGAAGGCGGCGTTAAAGGCGCCCTCGCCGAACAGGCGGCGGAACAGGTTGGGCAGCTTGTTTGCGACGAAGAATGCATCGGCGACCGGACCCGTACCAGCCAGGGCGGCGATCAGCATGTCGCGCAGGAAACCGAACAGTCGGCTGGCTATGGTCCAGCCGCCCACCGTTACTATTCCGCGAATCATGTCCCTGCTCCTAGCAGAACAGCGCCGTGCTCGTCATCTTTGAGCGTCCCACATTGCATAGAGGGCGAAGGAGAGGCGATTATGGTCAAAATTATCCCAACGATGCGTTATCGCGACGCGCCAGCCGCAATCGAATGGCTTTGCCGGGCATTCGGGTTTCAGAGGCACCTCGTCGTGCCCGGCCAGGCCAATACTATCAATCACGCCGAGCTGAGCCTTGGTGAGGGAATGGTCATGCTGGGCTCGGCCTCCGAATCGGAATCTGGGCGCCTGGTTAGGCCGCCCGGTGACACCGGGGGTGTCGTGACGCACACGATCTACGTCGTTGTGCCCGATGTCGACGCGCATTATGCCCAAGCCCGGGCAGCGGGAGCCGAGATCATCATCGAGCCGAAAGACGAGGACTTTGGCGGGCGCGACTATACCTGCCGCGACCCCGAAGGTCACATCTGGACCTTTGGCACCTACGACCCGTGGAGTTCCGGCCCTGGCTGAAGCCGGTCCAAAGGTGGCTAGGCGCCCTGGGAGCGCCGCTGCGGCCCCGCGGCCCTGGCGCGCCATGGTGCTGGGCTTAAGCCTGGTGCTGATCGCCTTCAATGGCCGGGCCGCGGTTGCGAGTGTTGGGCCAGTGTTGCGGGAAATCCTGCAGACCACGGGGCTTTCACCGGCCGGGGCGAGCTTCCTGACCACCCTGCCGACCGTGGTTTTTGGCTTCGGAGCACCGCTTGCTCCCGCTTTGTCCCGGCGCCTCGGGAGTGAACGAGCAGTTTTGTTGGCGCTGCTCGCGGTTGCTGCCGGTTGCGGGATTCGGGCGCTGGGGAGCGCGGGAACCCTATTTGCTGGGCAGGTGCTTTCCTGTGCCGGAATCGCGGTGATCAACGTCGCCTTGCCCGGGCTGGTGAAGCGGGATTTTCCCGAGCGGGTACCGCTTATGACTGGTCTCGTGACGATGGCCCTATGTGCGGGGGCCGCAGTCGCAGCGGGAACCACCGTTCCGCTTAGCGCCGCCTTTGGTTCCTGGGCCTTGGCGCTGGCATTTTGGGCTAGCCCTGGTCTTCTGGCGGCGGCAGTCTGGGGCCTGCAACTTCCGCCGGTTGAGGATCGTGCGCAAGCCAGGTTCTCCGTGCAAAGCCTGTGGCGCGATAAGCTTGCCTGGCAGGTCACGCTGTTCATGGGGCTGCAATCGTCCCTTGCCTATATCCTCCTCGGCTGGCTGGCCTTGATACTGCGCGACCGGGGGATGGCGGCGGTCGATGCCGGGCTTGTGCTGTCATTTTCCGTCGTCGTGCAAATGGTCGCTTCGCTTATCGCCCCGGGACTCGCGATGCGCGGCCGCGATCAGCGCCTTGCCGCGGCAGCGTCGGTCGGGTTTTGCCTGGTCGGTTTCCTGGGCTGCTTTTTCGGGCCGCTTGGGTCGGTTTGGTTGTGGGCCGTGGTGCTGGGCGTGAGTCAGGGCAGCATGTTTGCGCTCGCACTTATGATTATCGTCCTGCGGGCGCCCAACGCCGCGGCTGTGGCCCACTTATCGGCGATGGCGCAAGGCGTCGGGTACTTGGTGGCTTCGGCTGGGCCGTTATTTGCGGGGCTGCTCTATGCTTCGCTGGGGCGGGGTGCGGTCGCCGGGCTGATCGCGGCGATCTGCCTTCTTGGCGCTCTTGCTGGGCTGGGCGCTGGCCGGGCTGTTCATGTGCGGGGGTAGGCGAGTTCCCTCAGTTTCCAAATTAATGGTGTCCAACAGGCGAGCCGGTATTAATCTCGCGAGGGTGCCCGGGAGAGCTCTGTCCCGCTGCGGCTTTGATGGTGTTTTGCGGCCCTGGCACTCTCACTTCTTAGAGCCGCCCAGCGAAGCTTCGAGGAGGTGTTTACCTGCGAGGTCGCCCGGTAACCTGGGCAGGCGGGAGGCAGAAATGGACAAGAAAACACGCCGTGTTGCGATTGATCGCCGGGCGGCCCTTTGCGGCGGTGGCGCGGCGGCGTTCTCGACCCTGCTCGCATCACTTCATGGTGGAGGCAAGCCGGCGCGGGCGCAGTCGATCGCCGGCCCTGTACCGGAGGTGGACCGGGTCGCGGTTCGAGTCGTGATTGATTGCTATCAGATCGCCGTCGCGCCCAGTGCCAAGACGGGGAACGTCGAAATCAACCGTTTCGGCTGGCCCCTCTCGCCGCAACGACGGCCAGGCAAGGCGCTGATCAGCGAGTTCGGACTCTCCATGCACGTCGAGTCGCATAGCGGACCCGTCACCCGGCAGATTCTCATGGACTTTGGCTACACCCCTGAGGCGCTCAATACCAATGC
>JAFAHH010000671.1 GCA_019237355.1 Acetobacteraceae bacterium
GCCATAGCACATTATCTCCGCGATCTGCTCTGGTATTTGGTTTAGAGCGCGATGCACGCTCTCCGGCGATCGGGACCCCAATCCCGGGCGCCCATCTTGCGGGGCAAAATGGGACCGGTGCTCGCGAATTGGGAACCAGAGGCCGCCATCGAGCGATCGCGCTCTAGCCGCTCGTTGCGCGCGCCCGGACCCAAGTATTGACGATCGTTCCCAATAGAAGCATCGCACCTACGAAGAACATGAACCAGTCCGGGTCCCAATCGGCGTAGATCACGCCTTCGGTCGTCATCCCGAACATGAAGGCGCCGAGCGCCGATCCAGCCGCCGATCCATAGCCTCCGGTGAGCAGACACCCGCCAACCACGGCCGAGGCGATGTAAAGCAACTCGTTGCCGACGCCGGCGCCAGACTGCACGGTGTTATACTGGAAGAGCATGTGCATGCCGAGGAACCAAACGGAGAAGCCGACGAGCATGAATACGCCGATTTTCACCTTGTTGACTGGGATACCCACAGCCCGCGCGCTGTCCCCCTGCCCACCGGCGGCGAAAATCCAGTTGCCAACCTTTGTGCGCAGCAGCACCCAGGTTCCGAGCGCCGCAAAGATGATCCAATACAGGATCGCGATGCTGAATGTTCCGCGGCCGAAGTTCAGGCCGGACGCGAACACGGCCTTCGCCGAATCATAGCCCGGCATACCGCTGATGTCTTCCGTCGCTACGTTGCCCGTCACGAGCTTGGTAATCGCGATGTTTAAGCCCTGGAGCATAAGGAAGGTCGATAGCGTAATCAGAAAGCTATACAGCTTCGTTCGCACCAGGAGATATCCGTTGAGCCAGCCGATGCTCAGCGATAGCAGCAGGGCGAAGACGACGCCGGCCCACATATTCCCCGCAACTCTCGTGGCAAACATGGAGGCGGCGAGCGAAGATGTGGTGGCAGCGACGCCTGCCGAGAGGTCGAACTCGCCGCCGATCATCAGCAGAGCGACAGCCACGGCCGGTATGCCCAGCGTCGCAGACTGGTATAGAACGGTGGTGAATGCCGAGGCGCTCCGGAAGGGCGGGGCCATGATGAAGAAGAAAATAAAGACGAGGATCACGCCCCCGAGGGCGCCGGCCTCCGGCCGCTTGAGCACCCTTTTCCATAGTGCCTGTTGCGCGAGCTGACGGCGCTCCAGCCGAGATTCGGCTGTTGGTATTGTTGTGCTCACAGTTCCTCCCAGCCGGCCTTGCAGCCGGCATTAGCTTATATCATCCGAAATCGCCCAGTGTCCTGCCCCAGAAATTTGCAGACGTTACTGGTCAGGCATCCCCTGGGATCGCAGGCTACTTAACTTAGAACTAGTATCATTCAGGTTCGGAATTCGCTTCGCGAATCGGAACCATGACACTAGCGGGTTCCGGCCTTGGCGAATTTGGCAACCTCATTGATATTGTCCTTGGTCACGAAAGTGGGGCCGGTGAGTACGGGCAAGCCACCACCGACGGTGTCGCCATTGGTCTTGTACAGCCATAGGAGGTCGATCGCCTCATAGCCTTCGACGAAAGGCTGCTGATCCACCGCCCACTGCACCTTCCCTTGCTGAATCAGATTGACCGTGCTGGGGTTGAGATCGAAGGTTCCTATTTTCGCGCTGCTGCCTGCCATCTGCACGGCGTTGACCGCAGTTGGCACAAAAGGCGCGCCGAGTGTGATGACGTAGTCGATATTCGGATCCTGCTGGAGCTTCGCGACCATGCGGGACTGCGCGCCGGCCATATCGTAGCCCGGAACGTAAAGTACGAACAGGTTGCCGTGGAAGGTCTTCTTGATACCATTACAGCGCTGCTCGAGCTGGACCGCGCCCTGTTGCTGATCAACGCAAATGGCGCTCTTTGATCCCTCGCTGTTGAGTCGGTCACCCACGGCCGCACCGGCGATCGTCTCATCCTGGCCGACATAGCCGAGCAGGCCGGCTTGCTTCCAGTTCTCGTTGCCGGCGTTGAACCCCACCACCGGAATCCCGGCCGCTTGGGCCTGCTTCACCGCCGGCCCGATCGCATCGGGGAAGGCGAGGGTTACGGCAATGCCATCAACATGTTGCTGGATGGCATTGGCGACCATCTGAGCCTGGCCCGACGCCGTGGGGTTCGCGAGATAGATCAGTTTTGCATTATCTTTGGCCGCCGCCGCTTCGGCCCCTTTCCGGATTATGTCCCAGAATGCGTCGCCAGGCTGGCCGTGCGTGATCATAGCGAAGCTGTACTTCTGCTCTTCGGCCGAGCTCGTGGCTGGGATCAGGACGGCGCAGGCCAGGGCCACTCCCGCCGCCAACGCCATGACTGAGGTATGCTTGCTTTGTACCATTATCGCTGGTTTCCTCCCATTAGCTCACCCTGTCCGGTGAGACCCCAAAAATTACCGTGCCACTAGCGACTCGTGGCGTCCATTGCGGCCGGTCAGCTCCACCCTAGACGATAGTATTAAAGCGGCGGCCGCTATCGGGCTTCGTAACGTCTTGGAACCATCCACCCTCCGTAACCATCAGTCGAAGTCGCGCGGCAGTGCCAGCTTGAGGGTCGTGAGCGACTTCTTGACGCCGGTCAGCGGCTCCATCCCCAAATCCTCCATCTCGAGGCTCACGGGGCCGCCATAGCCCGCGAATTTGGCGACGGCGAAGAACTCCTTCCACCACTGCACGTCGTGCCCGTGGCCGAGCGCCACATAATTCCACGATCGTTTGCCGATCTCGTCCATGCGGTAGGTGTCGATCAGGCCGTTGATGTCCACCAGCCCGCGTTCCTGGCGCACGTCCTTGGCGTGCATGGAGTGGATCGCATCGCCCAGGAAGCGCACCGCGGCGATCGGGTCGCCGCCCATCCACATGTGATGGCTCGGGTCGAAGTTCATGCCGATCACGGCCGGGTCCACGTGCTGGCGCAGGCGCATCATGTTGGCCGGGTTGTGGATCATGTTGGCGCCGTGGTTTTCCATTGCGACCTTGATCCCGCAGTCCTTGGCGAGCCTCGCGGCCTTCTCCCAGTAAGGGATGAGCACCGCGTTCCACTGATAGTCGAGCGTCTTCTCGTGCTCAGGCAGGAAGACCTGCGTGATCCAGTTCGGCACGGTGTCGGTCGGGCTGCCGCCGGGGCAGCCGGACATCATGACCACGGTTCTCACGCCCAGCTTCTCGGCGAGGCGAAACGTCTTCTCCACGACGGCCCTATGCGCCGCGCCGCTCTCGCCGGGATGCAACTGGTTGCCCGAGCAGTTGAGTGCGGAGATCGTGAGGCCGCGTCGCTCGATCGCGTCCCGGAAGGAACGGCGCGCTGCCTCGCTCTCAAGCAATTCGTCGAGGCGCAGGTGAGGTGCCTTCGACCAATTGCCGCACCCGAGCTCGACGGCCTCGAAGCCGAGCTGGGAGACTGTGTCGAGCATCTCCTCGAATGGCAGGTAACCGAGGACATCGGTGACCAGGCTCATCGTCATCATTGTTCTGCCTCCGGCGATGGTGGACATGATCGGGCCAAGGGATGGTACATCAGCCGACCGGAACCTCTCGGCCGCTCTGCGCCGACCGCACGACGGCCGCGATGAGCCGGAGATTGCGCAGGCCGTCCTCCAACGATGGGCAAGGCGGGAGGCGGTTGAGGCCCGCGATCTGCTCCAAGAAAGCCCGCGCCTGGAACACGAACAGATCGTTCTGGCTGTAGTTGCAGCCCGGGAAGTCCATAGCCATCCCCTTGGCGAAGTACGGGTGGGACGGACCGGCCAGGACTTGGCGATACCCGTTCGTCGCCGCCTCCGGAGCGCCATCGGCGAACCCGAACTCGCCGGCCCGGTCGAGGTCGAAAGTCGCGGCACCCTTCTCCGCGAAGAGCTCGAAGGCCAGGGAGTTCGGCAGCCCGAAGGCCACGCGGGAAGCCGAGAAGGTGCCGGTCGCGCCCGACGCGAAGGTGGCCGTGAAAGTGACGAGATCCTCGTTCTCGACGGGCTCGCGCTCGTCGCTGATGGCGGCCGCGGCGGCGTGGCCCACGACGGTGCCCAGCGGGACGGGGCGTTCCGTGATCACGGTTGATAGAACCGCGCCGCGAATGGACCTGATCGGGCCGCAGATGAACTCGCCCGCGTCCAGGAGGTGGCTGCCGACGTCGGACAGGGCGCCCGAACCCGGGCCGCCCTTGTAGCGCCAACTGATCGGCCCACGCGGGTCGCAGCCGTAGTCGCTCCAATAATGCCCGTTGAAGTGGATGGGGCGGCCAATGCCGCCGCGCCGGACCTGCTCCTTGATCGCCGCGATTGCCGGCGAGCGCCGGAACGTGAAGCCGACCGCCGCTACCCGGCCGCGCGACCGCTCGGCCGCGGCGATCATCGCCTCCGCATCCTCGATCGATGGGGCGAGCGGCTTCTCGCAGAGGACGTGCTTGCCGCCAGCCAGCAGACCCTCGACGATCTCCCGGTGCAGGTGGTTGGCAACGACAACGCTCACCACGTCGATGTCGCGGGCTTCGGCGATCGCCCGCCAATCGGTCTCTGCGCGCTCGTAGCCGTATCGCTTGGCCGTGTCGGCCGCGAATTCGCGGTTGACGTCGGCGATGGCGACCAGCCTGACCTCGGGGAGGTCGGGCATGTAGAGGGTCGAGGCTGAGCGGTAGCCGGCCGCATGGGCGCGCCCGGCCATGCCGGCGCCGATGACGGCCACGCCGATGGAACGTCCAGACATCTCTCCTCCTTAGTGTTGGTTGGTTGGGCCGAACACAGAGCGCGCCGCGGTGTGAGGCCCCTGCGGAAGCTTGTAACGGGTCTTGCGGCTTACGCGGACGCGTAAAAAACGGCGCTATTGATGGGATTTCATCATGGATCGTGATACTGATGCGTTCCGATCATGAGACAGGCTTCGCCGGCGAGGGCGGGGGGATGATCGGGGAGCGGAACGGGCGTCGGCGGCGCGCTGGTATGCAAGAGGTGGCGGCGCGCGCGGGCGTGGGCGTCGCGACTGTCGACCGGGTGCTCAACGAGCGCGGGAGCGTACGCGTCGAGACAGCGCGGCGGGTGATCGAGGCGGCGCGCGCCCTGGGGCTGCGCCGCAAGCTGCCCGCGCCCTACGCCCGCCGGGTTCGGTTGGACGTGCTGCTGGCGCGGGTGGAAATGCCGTTCTTTGCGCGGCTAAACGAGGCGTTCGTGCGGATCGCGGCGACGCTCGACCGCTCCGTCATCATACAGCGCAGCACGCTCGATGACACGAAACCGCGCACCATCGCCCGGCGAATCCGCGAGACCACGGCGGACGGGCTGATTCTCTACTGCGAAGAGCATCCCCCTATTCTGGCGGCGATCGAGGGTCTCGCGGGGCGCCGCCTGCCAGTCGTCTGCCTCACCACGGACCTGCCCACGGTGTCACGCCTCGCCTACGTCGGGATCGACCACGCGCGTGCGGGGCGGACGGCAGCTCTGTTCGCGAGCCTCGCGGCGCGGGGGCAGGGCTCCGCTCTCGTGCTCACGAGCAGCCTGGGCTATCGGGCACACCGGGAACGCGTCGCGGGCTTCGAGGCCGGGCTCGCCGAATACGCGCCCGAGATGTGGATGCTGCGGGTCTTGCACGGCCATGACGATCGCGCCGCCTGTTATCGACTGGTGCGCAACGCGCTGCTGGCCGAGCCCGGCATTACTGCCCTGTACAACACCGGCGGCGCCAATCGGGCCGTTGCAGCGGCTCTTCGGGAGACCGGGCGCGCCGGGCAGGTCGCGTTCGTCGGGCACGAACTGACTGAGATGAGTGCAGCGCTGCTGCGCGAGCGGATTATGATGGTTGCCATCGATCAAGCGCCCGAGTTGCAGGCCCAGCGCGCGGTCGAGATCATGCTGAAGGACCTCGGCATGTTCGAGCCCGAGTTAGAGTCGGGCGATATTCCCTTCACGCTGCACACACGCGAGAACGCCTGAGATGAGGATCAGACCATGCCCGATTACAGTATTTCAAGCACCATGCTGGCGGCATGTTCGGCGCCGAATGCGTCGGTCCCGCGCACCGTCAGGCGATGCATTCCCGGGGCCAAGTCCGCAGGTAATTGCGCTTGCCAAAGGTGCGTTGAAGGAACCGGCTGCACCCAGGGCTTTTTCGTGCTGACATTCCGGGCATAAACTTCTTGCACGAATGGATCAGGTCGCTGCACCCGCTGCATCGGTTGGGGTGCCTGATCCCCGATCTTGAACGAGACTAGGGAATTAGGCCCACCGTCGAAAAAATTGACCAAAAGAAATGCGCTGGAAACCGCTTCGGCCGGCAGCGGGCCCCGGAGCAACTGGCCCATCCGGAAATCGCGGTAGGTTTCCTCGCTGGCCTGATGGAATTCCGAATCGAGCATAATGCGCATCGCAGCCGAAGCTGGCTCGTGCGCAGGCACAAGCCGCTTGGTTACGCGGTCGCCATCGATCGAAAGGACGTGAAATCCGTTTGGCGCGCCATCGCCAGCAAGCGCGACCGGAATGCCCCGGACGTCGTATGGTCCGCTCCACCAGCTACCGGAAACCGCGGTCAGCACATGATGCTGATGTGGCTTATCGCCGCTGAAGCCCTGCTCGGGCCCCAAGAAGTGGTGCTCGTTTGTGTGCGTATGGCCGCTGAAGCTGATCGTGCGTGGACGTCCTGAGATCAGTTGCAAAAAATCTTGCGCATTGACGGTTGCGATGTTCGGCTCGCTGCCGACTGCTGTGTGCAGAGGTATGTGCATGCAGAACACGACCAACTGCTCATTCGGGACGTGAGCGAGGACATTGCGAATGAACTCAAGCTGGCGACTGCCGAAGAAGCCCCGGTACTTTTTGTTCCCAAGGTACTCGACATTATCGAGCGTAAAGAATGTGGTGTTTGCGTACTGGAATGCTGCATAGCGTGGGCCAAAGTGGCGCTTGAACGTCTCGCGTGAGAATGTATCATCGGGCGCCTCGAAATTCATATCATGATTGCCACAGCAATTATGCCATGTGCGCCCTATCGTACCCACAATAAGGTTGCTGCGGTCGTACATCGATAGATCATCGAACATGATGTCGCCGAGGGTTATCCCAAGTGCAGCGTCAGTATCGAGCAATTGCGCAATCACGTCATCCCGCACATAGCCAAGTTCGGCTATCGATTCGGGTTGCGGGTCGGTTAGAAGGAGCACGTCGAATCGCGGGTCCTCCCGCTGGCGGCGGAGCGGAAAGTCGATGCTCTCCGGTAAGTCGCCCGTTGAGGCGACGCCGCGATAGCGCAAGCCCAGCTCTGCTGGCGTGCCCAGGGGCTGGTGGATGTAGAAAAACCGCGGCAGCCGGGTGACTGGGTCAATTTGTGTCGCCCAGCCGGCGGGCTTGATGACGAAGATCACGTCGCCATTCACGACCGGCAACGCCCACCGTCCGGCCGTGTCGGTCTGGACCACATCCTTGCCGTTCGAGACCAGCACGCCAGAAATGCCTCCCCGCTCTGGCCCGTCCTCATAGACCGTTCCTGATGCAATTTCCTGGACCGGCGCATCTGCCCGCGCCGATGGGGCAAGCAGTGCCGCAGCCGCCGCCCCGGTAAGGACTTCGCGTCGCGTGATCTCGTTCATCTTGTCTCCTTCATGCTGCGGCCCACAGCGTACCTTGGGCGCAGTGGCTTGAGGCGCATCGTGGATGCGAGGTCTTCGCGATTACGCAGCCCTTGTATTCCGATTTCAAGTGCTAGAGCGCGATGGCTTGAGGCGGATTCGGGTTCCCAATTTGCGAGCGAATTGGAGTCCCGATCGTCTGAAAGCCTGAATCCCGCCCTTAAAACCAAACAACTCGAGCGGGATGACCGTAGCTAAGCTAAGATCATTCCGCTGGAGCGCTCAACAAAGCGCCTCCCCGGAGGGGCACGTGCAGGGGCTGAAGCTCACGTTTTGCCGCTACTAGAGCGCATAACTGTAGTAAAGTCATCCCGCTCTAGTAACTTTGGCTTTCAGAGCGCGAGTCAGGCTTTTCGACGATTCCGCCTTAAGCCATCGCGCTCTAGCAGGCTGCGGAAAAACGCTGAAGTCGGTCATTCGCAAGCATCGACAGAAGGCCAGGGGCTTTGCCCCTGGACCCCAGCAAAGGCAGAGCCTTTGCAATCCAATCACTTAGTGGGTGGGGCCTGGGGCCTTTCGGCCCCA
>JAFAHH010000700.1 GCA_019237355.1 Acetobacteraceae bacterium
CCGGCGCGCTTGCTGCCGCTCCCACGATAACGCGCGCCCAAAACAAAGCGTATAGACGGGGTAGCCGCCCCACTGGCCGTGCCAGCCTGTCATGGCCTCACGCCAAAAGTAGGTTTTAAGGAGGGTAGGGTTGCGGATTTTTGATCATTACCAGGGCGCGGCGTAAGCGTGCGATCCCGCCTCGGGTGAGACCGAGCTCGCACATCCGGCGGCCCTCGGCGGCAAGCCGGCTCGCCTCCGGAGGTAAGGTGCTGAGCACCAGCTCTAGTTCGCTAATGCGCTCAACCAGGAGGTCACAATAGGCCGGTGTATCCGTAAGCACGGTTTGCGCCGGCAACTGGGCGAGCGCGGGGTGAACCAGGAGCGCAGCCTCCAAGCATGCGGCCGAAAATAGGCTGACTGGCGAGTTGCGGAGGAATGCTGCAATCATCGGAGCACGTTGGTCTCGTTGCCCTTTACCTGGCGTGTGCAGAAGATGACAAGCTGGTTACACGCGCAATGCTTCCGCGCGCGGGAGCAGTAGAACAGCGCGCAACCCTGGCTTAGCATCTTCCAAACGCAGCGCGCCATTATGAAGTTGGGCAACGGCCTGGACCAGCGCCAGGCCCAAGCCTGAGCCCGGTGTGTTGCGGGCAGCTTCCCCGCGGTAAAACCGTTCCGGAGCACGGGCAAGGTCCTCGGGAGGGATGCCCGGTCCCTGGTCAGCTACGACGATCTCGACCATGCGGTCGCTCATGCCCGCACGCAACAAAACGCGGCCAGCCTGCGGCGAGAATTTTATTGCATTATCCAGCAGATTCGCAATCGCCTGCTGGATGAGTTCCCGATCCCCGTGCAGCGGTACCTGAGCAGGCCCTTGGAGAACGAGCTGTAACCCACGCTCCTCCGCCACCACCCCGTAAAGCTCGGTAAGATCAGCCAAGATCGGGACCAAATCTATCGGTGCAAAGGCCGAGCGCCGCGAGCCGGCCTCTATTTCAGCGATGCGCAACAAGGCCTGGAAGACGGCCGCGATCCCATCGAGATCAGCGGTGGCGCGGAACGCTGCCGCCCGAAGCTCCTCCTCATTCGAGGCATGCAAGGCAGCTTCTTCCAGGCGTGCCCGGGCGCGGGAAATCGGGGTGCGTAGGTCATGAGCGATCGCGTTTGAAACCTGCCGCACGCCATCCATCAAGCGCGCGATCCGGTCGAGCATGTCGTTGATGGTTTCGGCAAGCTGGTCGAACTCATCGCCTCGGCCGGAAAGCCGCACGCGCCGGGTCAGGTCGCCCGCGGCAATGGCCGTCGCCGTCTCTGAGACGTTCGCGAGCATACGCTTGAATAAGCTCCGCACTAGAAGCGCCCCGGCGGTTGCCATCGCGGCGACGACGAGCAACGCCCAAAGCAAAGCCCCGGTGAGCAACGACCGGAGCTGGGCGCGGGCCTGCACGTCGCGGCCCACAAGCAGATGGAAGCCTCCAGGAAGATCGACCCGTTGCACCATTGCCAGGCTATGCATCCCAGCCCGATGCACGGGTAATTCATACCAGCCGCCAGCTTCGTCGACTCCTGGCGGCCAGCGTTCGAGATTGCCGGCGAGGCGCTGGAAGGCGGGATTGGCCACAAGGTAGACCGCGTCGTCATCCACGTTCTGCGCCAAGCGGTCGTCCACCGTGAGGATCAGCGCGGGCAGGCCGCCTTCCACCCAGCGCTCTGTAAGACCTTGCGCATCGGCCCGGATTGCCGCTTCGGTCTGACGGTCGAGCAATCCGGCCGTCTCCCACCATAGGAAGAACGCGAGCGCGGCGGCGCTGAGCGCAAGCAGCATCGCGTAAATGAAGGCAAAGCGAATGCTCGCCGACCGGGACCAGCGGGGCGGCCGCTTGAACCACCGCCAGGCGCGCGGCCCAGCAAGGGGATTGAGTAGCCTGGGTGGGGTCGCCTTAGATGTTGTCGGCGCGGAGCATGTATCCGGCATTGCGCACCGTGTGGATAAGCGGCGCCGGGAAAGGCTTATCGACCTTCTGCCGCAGCCGGGAGACATGCACGTCGATGACATTGGTCTGCGGGTCGAAGTGGTAATCCCAGACGCTCTCAAGCAGCATGGTGCGGGTCACGACTTGCCCGGCATGGCGCATCAAGTATTCAAGCAACCTGAATTCCCGTGGCTGCAGGTCGATCTTCTGCCCGGCGCGCTTCACCTGGCGGCTCAGCAGATCGAGCTCGAGATCAGCGACAGTGAGCTTCGTTATCGGCGCGTCGGTTTTACCCCGGCGGGCCAGCGCCTCTACGCGTGCAAGCAGCTCGGCAAAGGCGAAGGGCTTGGTTAGGTAATCATCCCCGCCGGCTTTCAATCCGCGCACCCGGTCATCCACCTCGCCCAAGGCGGAAAGAAACAGCACCGGGACGGTGATCTTCTGTGCGCGAAGGGTTTCAAGCAGGCGCAAACCGTCGATGCCGCCGGGCAACATGCGGTCGAGCACCACCGCATCGAAGGGCTCACTCGCAGCCAGAAACAATCCATCCCGCCCGTTATCGGCGTGCTCGACCACATGGCCGGCCTCTTTGAGGCCTCGGACGACGAAGCCAGCTACGTCTTTATCGTCTTCTACAACCAAGATGCGCATCTTGCTCAGCCTGTATTCTCGGGTGGACGGCGGCCGACCGTTACGGGAACTTCTATATTGGTGCCTTGGCGCCGGACCGTAAGTCGTACAGTCGCACCTGGCGGCGTCCCCGCGACCGCGCGGATCAATCCGCGCGCGCTATCGACGCGCTCGCCGTTGACGGCCATCACGATGTCGCCCGGCCGCAACCCGGCGCGGCCCGCGGGTCCATTGCGCTCAATCCCTGCAATGGCGACGCCGGTCCTCGTACCCGGCATATCTTGCACCGATACGCCGAGCCAGCCGCGGTCCATGTGCCCCTTTGAAATGAGATTCGCAACGATGGGAGCGACATTTTCGCTTGGAATGGCGAAACCAATACCGACCGATCCGCCGGTCGGGGATACGATCGCAGTATTCACGCCCACGACTTGCCCTTCCATGTTGAAGGTCGGGCCGCCTGAGTTACCCGGATTGATGGGAGCATCGAGCTGGATGAAATCGTCGAATGGACCCGCGCCGATGTCTCGCCCGCGCGCCGAAACGATCCCAGCCGTTACTGATCCGCCGAGGCCGAAAGGATTTCCCGCAGCTAAAATCCAATCGCCAACCTCGATTTGCCGGCTATCACCCCAAGTTACATAAGGCAGTGGCCCCGGCGCGTTCACTTTTATCACGGCCACATCGGTCAATTCGTCGAAACCAATCACCCGGGCTGGAAACTCTCGGCCATCAGTAAGGGAGACCAGGATCTTATCGGCACGACCCACAACATGATTGTTGGTGACGATGACACCGGAAGGGTCGATAATGAACCCCGAGCCAGCGCCAATCATCTGTTCCCGGCGATTGCGGAAACGCTCTCGGAACTGGCGCTCGAAAGGTGTGCCCCGCAGCTCCGGGGGAAGCTGCGCGAGCACATCGGCGCCGTTGAGAACTTCCGTGACCGCAATGTTCACGACCGCAGGCAAGGTCTTCTTGACCAGCGGGGCGAAGCTCTCTGGAACCATCCGGGCCGCGGCTGGGTCAGATGTGCAGGCGGCAACAAGTAGTGTGATGCTGAGAACTAGGGCGCGGGCGTACTGCCAGGCGCGAGAGGCATTCATTGAATCAAAATCCCCCAGGTAGGGTGCCCTTGTATATGATATAGACCCCTTATGGCAGATGGCGTCGCAGCATACTCGCAACAAGATCAGAGACTTGCGCCATTTTTGGGAGAAGATCGCTGATCAGCAGGTTGTGCCATCTTCCGGCCATAGGTGCTTGGGGTACCGACCGCGCATCTCCTTTCTAACCTCGCGCCATGCACCCTTCCAAAAGCCGGCAAGATCACCTGTAACGGCAATCGGCCGCCCCGCTGGTGAGAGCAACGCCAATTGCAAAGGAATCCTCCCGCCCGCCAGTTGCGGCGTGGTGGTCAGGCCAAAAAATGCCTGAGCCCGCGCGGCGGCCACCGGAACCGGTTGCGTATAATCGACCACGGCCCGCCCTTTCGGTAAATCAAGCTGGCTCGGAAGCTCGCGATCGAGCCGGCGCACCTGATCCCACGTCAGCATACCGTTGAGTATCGCATAAAGGTCGAGCCGTTCGGCTTCGGCGAGGCGGCTGATCCCAGCTAACTGGGGTGCGAGCCATTCCTGAGCGGAGGCCGCGAGGGCTGCATCCGAAAGGTCAGGCCAATCGGGCTCGATCTCCCGCATCCGCGCCACCCGCTGCTGCAGTTGCCGAGCCTGGCTGGTCCACGGCAGACGGGTCAGCCCTTCTTGGGCGAGCACGCGCGCCAGGATCGCGGCGGCTTGTTCCGGATCGGCTGGTGCCGTCTGGTCCTGCAGCACCAGTGAGCCAAACCGCCGGCGGCGGCGCGCCAGCACCGTTCCGGCAGCCGGATCGAAACTTGTTTCCACCGTTTCGATCACCCGAGGTTGCAGCGATGCTGGAAGGGCCTTGAGGGGCGCTGCGAGCCGAATCCGGGCCCCGGTCTTCAATTCTAGGGCAGCAACCGCAAGCAAGTTCGCGCTCGCGAGGTTGTCGGTGCGCGGGAGGCGGGCGCCCCCTCCCCCTGCGAGACGAAAGGAGCCGGGTTCGCCCCGCCGCTGAGCAATCCTGTCTGGAAAACCGGCCGCAAGCAGACGGCCCAAGTCGCCTTGGGGACGGCAATCGGCAGGGATTTGAAGGCGGCGCTGATACTGGCCGGCTGCATGGCGGATGCGCGAAACGACGGCGCGATCGGCATCTCGCGGCGGCTCCGCCAATGCCAGGAGCCGCAAACCGATATCAGCGGGTGCATCAGGCGCCCGCAGCGGATCGCGTTCTTCGAGAAGCGCGGCCAGCTCACAAGCCAGCGCCCCCTCCTCCGGAGTTGCCGCCTCCAGCATCATCGCGGCCAGCCGCGGATGCGCGCCGAGCCGAACCATAGCCCGCCCCGCTTCGGTGACGCGGCCGGCCGAATCAAGCGCCCCAAGCTCGCCCAGTAAATTACGGGCGGCGGCCAGTGCGCCCGCCGGCGGCTGATCAAGGAATAGCAAAGCGGCCGGATTCGTGCCCCAGGCGGCGCACTCCAGTAAGAATCCGCTGAGCTCGGCCTCGAGGATCTCAGGCCGGTCATATGGCACGAGACCCCGGTGCAGCGCCTCGGTCCAAAGCCGGATCGCAAGCCCAGGTCCCTCCCGCCCAGCGCGGCCAGCCCGCTGTTCCGCGGCCGCACGGCTGATCCGGACGGTGGTCAGACGGGTAAGCCCAGTTGCCGGGTCAAGGCGCGGCGAGCGCCGCCACCCACCGTCAATGATAATTCGCACACCTGGTACAGTGAGCGAAGTTTCGGCGATCGAGGTCGCCAGCACGACCCGGCGGCCCTCACCCGGCCGCAAAGCAAGGTCCTGCTCCGCCGGGGCCAGGTCGCCGTGGAGCGGCAGCACGGCGGCGCCGCACCCGGCCAGCGCCTCTTGCGTGCGCCGGATTTCGGCCATCCCGGGCAGAAAAGCCAGGATGTCCCCCTCATGCTCGGCCAGCGCGCGGCGGATCGCGCTTGCCATGCTGGCGGGTAACTCACGGAGGTGTGGAATGTCACGCCCGGCATGCTCGATACGGACTGGGAAAATGCGCCCCGGGCTTTCGATGATTTCCGCGTCCATGAGACCGGCGAGGCGGGCGCCTTCAGGGGTTGCCGACATCGCGATCAACCGCAGCTCCGGCCTTAAGCCGCGCTGAAGATCGAGACATAAAGCGAGCGCCAGATCGCCCTCCAGGGATCGCTCATGAACCTCATCCAGAATAACCCCGGCGACGTTCTCTAGCCCCGGATCGGATTGGAGGCGGCGAACAAGGGTCCCCTCGGTAACCACTTCGATGCGCGTGCCGGCAGAGACGCGGGCCTCGAGCCGCGTTCGGTATCCGACAGTCTGGCCGGGCTGCTCACCAAGAAGCTGCGCCATGCGCGCCGCTGCAGCGCGGGTTGCGAGCCGCCGTGGTTCAAGCACCACAATTCGCTGGTCGGCGCGCCAAGGTGCCGCGAGTAACGCGAGGGGCACGAGCGTGGTCTTGCCCGCCCCGGGGGGAGCCAGCAACACCACACTTCGGCTCGTATCGAGGTGTGACCTGAGTCTCGGAATCGCGTTCGAAATCGGGAGATCGGGCAACATTCGTTGTGCTATGGT
>JAFAHH010000757.1 GCA_019237355.1 Acetobacteraceae bacterium
GACGAGATCAACTCCTCCCTCGCCCACGGCTTTATTTTTGATTTCTGCGGCGCCGAGGTGGATCCGGTCAGCGGCAAAGTACGCATCCATAACTACGTAACCATGCATGATTGCGGCCGGGTGCTGCATCCCGGCATGGTGGAAGGTCAAATCCGGGGCGGCTTCACCCAAGCGCTTGGGGCGGCACTTTACGAGGAACTGGCCTATGGAGATGATGGCGCGTTTCTAGCCGGCACCTTCGCCGATTACCTACTACCGACTGCGACCGAGGTGCCCGAGATTCAAATCCTGCATATCGAAAGCCCATCGCCATTTACTCCGCTTGGGGCAAAGGGCGTAGGCGAGGGCAATTGCATGTCGACCCCGGTTTGCATCGCCAATGCGGTCGCAGACGCGCTGGGCGTTGATTCGATTGATCTCCCGCTCACACCAGCTAAGCTTGCGGCTATTGCCTTGGGCGATGAAGCGCCTCCACCAAAAGGGGCTGCGATACCGGCGGGGGTCGGCAAGCCCGGCGATCGCATAATGCGAGGCCAGGGCGAAGCGCAGGTCCGTGCTGATCCGGAGCGGGTTTGGGCGCTGTTGCTCGACCCGGACTTGCTTGCCTCGATCATCCCAGGCTCGCATGGGGTGGAGAAACTCTCAGATACGCATTTCCGCGCTGATGTGAGCTTGGGCGTGGGGCCGGTGAAAGGACGCTACAAGGCGGATGTGCGACTTTCGAATCTCGACCCGCCACGAGCGGCAACTCTTTCCGGCTCTATTATAGGGGCGCTCGGGACTGGGAGCGGTTCTGGGCGAATCACCCTGGCGCCAGCCGGGCCAGGCAACACGGTGCTTTCGTATACATACGAGGCGGCGGTTGGCGGCAAGGTGGCCTCGGTAGGGGCCCGGCTGCTGGATGGCGCGGCGCGCGTCATTATCGGCCAGTTCTTCGCGGCTCTGGCGCGGAGGGCTGGCCCCGCCCCGCCCAGGCTCGGGCTGATCGCACGCTTGCTTGCTTGGTTGAGCTTGCGCCGATGAAACCCGCTGGTTTCGATTACATCCGAGCCGATACGGTCGAGGAAGTTCTTGCAGCCTTATCTGAGCACGGGGCGGAGGCGCGCATCCTGGCCGGTGGTCAGTCTTTGGCTGCGATGCTCAGCATGCGGCTCGCCAAGCCGGCGGTTGTCGTCGATATCATGCGTCTCCGGGAACTCGCGGCCATTACGTCCGATAAGAACTCCATCGTGATCCCGGCCTGCGTGCGTCAGCAAGCGGCTTTCTCCTGGCCCAATCTGCAGGTGACCTTGCCGCTGCTTGCATCCGCCTTACCCTGGGTGGGCCATCTCCAAACCCGCAGCCGCGGGACGATTTGTGGTTCTGTCGCGCATGCGGACCCGAGTGCCGAAATACCGCTCTGTTTATTAGCGCTCGAGGGCGAGGTACGGCTGCGCTCGAGGCGCAGGCGCCGCGCCGTTCCCGCCAACTCATTCTTTACAGGAACAATGATTACGGACCGAGCAGATGATGAGTTCATCGAGGCCGTAGCGTTCCCGAAGCGGGCCACAGGCACGGGCCATGCTTTCGCCGAGGTGGGTCGTCGACATGGTGATTTCGCGATCGTCGCCTGCGCCGCCGTCGTCGACAGCAAGCGGATTCGCTTGGCGGTAGGCGGGGTGGCGGACCGGCCGGTCGCTCGGGATTTTCCCCTTCTCGAAGGCACGGCGCTCGATGATGCACTCAACACCTTCGCCTGGGATCTCGGCGCCACCGACGATCTGCATGCCACATCCCGTTATCGCCGAGACCTCGTGCGGAAGCTCGGCCGCCGCACCCTCGAAGAGGCCGCCGCATGCCGGGGCTAAAAGCGGGGGTGCGGCACCGGGTCGAGTTCACCCTGAATGGACGGCCTGCTGTGTTAGAAGCGGAGCCGCGTATGCTGCTGACCGATGCGCTCCGCCATCTGGTCGGCATTACCGGAACCCATGTCGGCTGCGAGCACGGCGTATGCGGCGCCTGTACAGTAGTGATCGACTCTTTACCTGCCCGCGCCTGCCTGACATTGGCGGTGCAGGCAGAAGGTTGCGATATACGCACGGTCGAAGGTCTCGCGCCATCGCCAGAACGGCTATCCGTGCTGCAGGCGGCCTTCCGCCGCCATCACGCGCTGCAATGCGGATTTTGCAC
>JAFAHH010000164.1 GCA_019237355.1 Acetobacteraceae bacterium
CATCTGCCAATACTGCTGGATTAGCTTTGTCACGTCCGCTTGCGCTTGCTGGCAAGCTTGCATTCCCTTGATTCCGGGAATCGTTGCGATTCCCACAGACGTCACGATTACCAAAGCAAAAAGCATCGTTTGCCCTCAGTTTGCGACCCGTCTCCGACCCGAACCTAACCCGCCTCGGCCTCGCGGCGTAAAGACTGCGGTCAGCCGGTCTTTCGGCACTGGGAAGAACGCAATCGGTGCGAACGATGTGTGGTCCGAATCGGTTGTTGCTACCGCGGGTGTGTGTATTATGACCGCTACTAGACTCTAGGCGAAAACGCCGATGCTCCTGGCAGAGCATCGGCGCCGCTTAGAAGCCGGCCTGATGAATAACTGAGTGCCCTTGGATGAGGATCAGCGTGCACCAAGCCGTCATAGCCGTGGAACGCTCTGATGGTAGACTATTTGTCGATTCCCATTCAAGCGCTCAGTGCAGGGCCGGTCCCTCCACCCATTCTAGGGAGAGACTATGGCTACAGATTTTGTGCCGCTGACCGATGTTCCTCGGAAAATCAAGGAATTAACCGGCCAGGATGACGTGCCCAGCTACAATGTGCTGAAGCTTTGGGGCTACGACGCCAAAATTCCCGTGGTGCGAGTGAACGGCCGATTAGGGATTGAGAAGCGCGACCTCCCTGAGATCGCCGCACGGCTGGGCCTGTCCGTCCCATCTGAACTCGCCGCCTAAAGCAGCAACCCGCCGATCACGCGCTCCGGCGCGCTCGGACGGGTTGCGCAGAACGCTACGCATTTCGGTTTTTTGCCAGCTGAATTGTAGCGGGTCTGCCTGCTCGTTTCTAGTGCGCCGGTGCGTCCGAGGACGCGCCAAATGTATAGAGTTACAGAAACAAAACACTTTGACGAGATCATCGCAAAGCTCTCACCGATACCAGACGCCGAGCACCTGGTCGTGCTCTTCAGGGCAGTGCGCGATGGCGTCATCGCCTTAGCGCAAGCCCCGCGCGGCACGGCCGTGCCAATCAAGCAGCTGGATAAGGCGAACCGTCCGGCCATCGCCTTAATCGGTGATGACGATTACCAATCCAGTGGCCCGAGCGGCTGGAAATCCATGCACCGGCTGCTCGGGTGGGCGAAGGGTGCCTTGATCCATGGCACCGGGGCCGATGTGCCGTCTTATGCGATCGCCATACAGATGGCGCTGCATTACCGGCGCTTCTTATTAGTCGAAACCGATAGTGCGCACGTCAGAGAGTGGGGTGATCTACTTCGCTCCCGCGATGTGCCCTTTCTGGCGCTTTGTCCGTCTAATGCGCGTGCATCCGGTGGCGCCGGCGCCGGGAGAAATCCAATGAGCGCCGTCGACATGCAGCTTACGGAATCGCTTACGCCAGCTGAGGCGGCGCATGACGCCATAGCCGGCATCGAGCACCATCCGGTCGCCGACTTGTTCCCGTTAATGGACGGCAGGGGATACGCGGCGCTCGTTGAGGATGTCCGCGCGCGCGGCCTGCGTAGTCCGATCATAATGCTGGACGGCATGATCCTCGATGGGCGCAACCGTTACCGCGCCTGCATAGATGCCGGAGTCCCAATCCAAACGGAGAATTTTGCCGGCAACGACCCACTCGGATACGTGATCTCGGCCAATTTGCACCGGCGCCATCTCAATGAAAGCCAGCGGGCAATGGCAGCAGCGAAACTGGCGAATATGCGTCAGGGCGAGCGCACGGACCTTGCGCAAATTTGCGCAAAGTCGCAGGACCAAGCAGCCGAGTTGCTCAATATCAGCCGCCGCAGCGTCCAGCATGCCGCGATTGTTCGCGACTATGCCGTGCCTGATCTCGTGGAAAAGGCCGAGCGCGGCGAGCTCGCGATATCGCTTGCGGCCGAAGCAGCAAAGCTTCCACCTGACGAGCAGCGCGAGATCGCGGGGCTTCCGGAGGCGAAGATCCGGTCAACCGTTCGGAGCCGGGCGAAGCAAGCGAAACGCTCGCAACGCGAAAAGCAACTGGCGCAGGCAACAATCGAAGCATCGGCCCGGCTCGGGGAAAAACGCTATGGCGTAGTTTATTGCGATCCGCCTTGGCGCTTTGAGCCCTATTCGCGCGAGACCGGCATGGATCGCGCGGCCGACAATCATTATCCGACAATGTCGATCGACGAGATCGCCCGGCTGCAGATCCCGGCAGCTGATGATTGCGCGCTGTTCCTATGGACGACCGTGCCGATGCAGCGCCATGCGCATGAGATCATGGCCGCCTGGGGCTTCGAGTATCGAAGCCAAATGGTCTGGGTGAAAAGCAAGACCGGCACCGGTTACTGGGCGCGCAATAAGCATGAGCTGCTGTTAATCGGCATCAAAGGTCACGTGCCAGCGCCGGCGCCAGGCGAGCAATTCGAGTCCGTTATCGTGGCGCCGGTTGGCGCCCATAGCGAAAAGCCCTCGCGATTTGCCGAGATCATCGAGACGATGTTCCCGACATTGCCACGGGTTGAGATGTTTGCGCGGACATCTCGGCCTGGGTGGGACGTGTGGGGCAATGAGGTGATCGGAGGTAGGCCGGGCACCGAACCGGGAGGCGCGCCTTGAGCGCCGATACGGAGGAGGCCGGCGAGTCCGATCCCAGCTGCGGCCTAACCATCCTTCGCACGGTCAGGGATTTTCGCGCGACAAAGCAATGGCGTTGGAATCCAGCGCTTCAGGAATGGTCGAAAACATCTTACGGCGCGGGTGCCTGGTTCGCGCCGGAGGAGCGTTCATTCAATTCACTGGCCGGACTGGTGGATTTGCTCAATACTCTTCGCACCGATCCGCGCGCTTTCATTGTGCGCGGTGCGCTCGCGCCTTGGGTCGATTTTGCGCTTTGCCACGATCCTGAGTTTCTGATCCGCCGATGCAAGCACAAGCGTCCTGATACCGCTCCCACCCTTGTCGAAGTGCCCCGTCGCTGGCTGATGATCGATATCGATAACTGGCCCTTACCCAGCTGGGGCGATCTGGCCGAAGACCCTGAAACCCCAATTGATACGGCAATCTATGAGCTGCTGCCCGAGCCGTTCCATGATGCGGAATGCTGGTGGCAATTGAGCTCCTCCGCTGGATTCAGCCCAGGCTTTCTGAAAGTCCACCTCTTCTATTGGCTGAGCGAACCGGCCACGAACGAGCATATCAAGGCGGTGCTGAAGCAGCACGCTCCCGGCGTTGACCGGGCGCCGTTCAGCGCCGCGCAGCCGCACTACATTGCCGATCCGATTATCGAGGGCGGCCATGATCCCATTCCGCGGCGATGCGGCTGGCGCCGCGGATTGGAGCCCACAGTCGTCCTGCCCCAGCTGCGGCCCGAGGCGGAACGAGCTCGGCCTACTGGCGCCGGCACTGGTGCGCGTGCTGGCGACATTATGGACGCCCTGGCATGTCTCGGTGATGGCGAAGGCCGAGACGGGTTTCATCTGCCGTTGCGCACTGCGATCATGCGCTATGCACGGCGATGCGTTCGATACAACGATCGCGATGACGAGGTGCTAAAGCAGCAGTTGCGCGACGCAATTGAGGCTGCACCGCGTCGTCCCGACCGGGATCTCTCGATATATCTGGATGACGCCTATTTGCAGCGGTCAATCGATGGCGCATTCGCGCTGCTCGCGGCCGATGAAGATATCCAAACGATGCGCCCGCACCATGCCCGGCCGGAGCATACGGTTGATGAAGGGCGGGCCGCCATTGCTGAACATGTCGCCGAATTTCTCGATCGTGCGCTCCAATGGCATCGCACCGGCGGAGAGGATCCAGAACACGCAGCGCTGGTCGTGGGAACCGGCTTGGGAAAATCCACGGAAGCACGGAAAGCACTCGCGGTTCGCTACATTGAGGATGCCAAAGCTGCCGGGGCACCGCATCGCGTTCTGTGGCTGGTGCCCTCGCATAAGCTCAGTAATGAGGCGCTGGCGGCAATGGAGGAGCTGGGACTGAGTGCGGCGATTATGCGCGGCCGCGAGGCGCTCGATCCTGATCACCCGGATTTTGATAATCCCCAGCTTTCGAGAGAGGAGAAGGCGAAGATGTGCCTTGACCTCGAGGCGGTGGGAGATGCGCTGAAGGCCCACTATGAGCTGGAAAGTGCGGTTTGCGGTAAAGATGAAGGGCCTGCTTGCGCTTTTTGGTCGCAATGCCCGTATCAACGGCAGAAGGTGACTGTCGCCCAGGCCGATGTGGTGATTGCCGCGCACCAAGCTTTGTTTCATCCACTGCCCAAAGTCGCCAGCGACAATGTGGGCCTGGTGATCGTGGATGAGAGCTGGTGGCAAGCGGGGGTGGTTCCAAACCGGGAAACGCGCCTCTCCTCATTTGCCGAGGAGCCGCTGACCCATCCGGTTCGGAGGAGCGAAAAGAACGCGGGCAAATACGGCCGGGTGCCGCGGGCGGATGAATTTGCCACAAATGATCTCCATGCGTTGAGTGCGAAAGCGCAAGCCGCATTCACCGCCACACCGAAAGGCGAATTTGTTGCCAAGGAATCGTTGATCGCTGCCGGGCTTACCCCGGAGGATTGCGCGTTGGCGCGCAAGCTGGAGTGGCGCCGCAAGGTTAATGGCCTGATCCGCCCGGGTATGCCGGCTGACCAGCGAAAAAAGGCGCGAGACTTGGCCGCAGGCAATGCCGCGATTCCGCGGCGGGCTGCGATCTGGTCAGCCTTACAGGAGTCGCTTGAGGGCGAGGAGACCCAAACCGGGCGGCTGCAGATGGGCCTCCGCTCGGACAAGTCCGGGGTGATGCGGGTGATCTTGTTGCATTCGCGGCTGAACGTGCGGGAAGCGATCGCGGAGCTACCAATCCTCGCACTGGACGCGACCATGCCGATCGATATCGTGCGATATTTCCTGCCCCGGCTGGAGGTGCTCGCCAACATCCAAGCTCATGCGCCGCACATGAAGGTGCACCAGATCGTGGGCGGCTGGGGCAAGACGAGCATTTGTCCGAGCGATAAGGCACCGGCCGAGGAAAACAGGCGACGAGAGAATCTGCTCAGTGAGGTGGTCGATTTCGTCCGCCTCAATAGCGGCGGCGATGGGCTCGTGATCACGTATGAAGCCATCGAGGGTCGCTTCCGAGTGCCCGGCATTCGGACTGGCCATTTCAACAACATCGCCGGCCTCGATGCCTTCCGCGATGTTTTGGGCCTGTTCGTTATCGGCCGGCCACTGCCCGATCCGCGGGAGCTCCGAGCCGATGCCCTTGGGCTGACCGGGCGGCCCATACCCGCGGAGACCGGCCACCTGGAGACCCGGGGCGTGCTGATGGCCGATGGCACGGGCGTGGCAATGAAGGTGCGGGTCTACTCAGATCCCGACCTGGAAGCGCTCAGGGTGGCAATCACGGATGCTGAGGTGATCCAGGCGATCGGCCGCGGGCGGGGCGTCAACAGGGACGCGAGCCGGCCGCTGAACGTGTTCGTCTGCGCGGATGTGATCCTGCCCTTGCCGGTGAACAACCTGGTGCGCTGGAAAGACGTGCGGCCCGACCCGCTGGCGCGAATGGTGGCGCGTGGTGTGGTGCTGCTTAGTCCAACGGACGCTGCGAAGGCGTATCCCGACCTGTTCCCTACGTCCGAGGCAGCAAGGAAAGCACTCGAGCGGGGTGAGGCTGCAGGGGTATTTACCGGACATTCCCCTAGGGAGAAGTTCTCCCTAGGGGAATGTCCGGGAAATCAGGGAGAACGGTTCACCCCGGTCACCTACCAACCCACCGGACGCGGACAACAAAGGCGCCGCGCGCTGGCCGCGGCCAGCCGGCTGCCGACGCTCCGGGCGTGGCTCGAAGCCCTAGTCGGCCCGCTCACGCATTTCGAGGTCGCGCCCGAGCCGTCGTCAGGGGCGGGCGCAGAATCGGAGCCGGAGGGTGCTGATCCGTCGGCTGAGGACGAACCGGCCGCATCTGCAGAATCCAATTCTGCGCCCATAAGGGTGCACCCGCGGCCTCTGTGGCCCGAGTCTCCTGATCCACCAGAACCCGACCCTGATCCCTGGCCCAAGCCGTGGTCGCCAGGCTGGCCAGGCGCGCCTGGCTATACTTTCATGGCGAGTGGTAGCGGATGACCAAAAAAGCCACAGCGGCGCCAAAGCCGCTGCACCTCGACATGAGCAAGCCGGAAACGAACAGGCTGAAGGGCTATGGCGGATCAGAAAACGACAATTTCAATACCATACTTCTGAACGCCGTAGTCAGCGCCCTATGGACCCCCGCCAAGCGCACTGAGGAAGATCGCGAACGCCACTACGCGGCGGCCCTAACAGCAATGGCCGCGTTCAAGCCCGCCGACGAAATCGAGGCCATGATCGCGTCCCAAGCAATCGCGATGCACCACGCCAGCATGGAATGCAGCCGGCGGGCGATGCATCCGGACCAGCCCTTTGAGGCCGCGCAGGGGTTCCG
>JAFAHH010000324.1 GCA_019237355.1 Acetobacteraceae bacterium
GCTGCCGGTTTCGCGCAACCGCCGGGCCCAGTTCGAAACCGTCGAGGGAGCCATCGAGAACACTCTGGCGATCTGCCGGCAGGTCTGTCCGCCAGCGGCGGCGGCCACCACGCGCGTGCGCAAGTCCGAGGAATAAGGTGCGGCCATCCATGCTGGCCTCCGATCCAGCCCACAGGGTGAATCAGAATTTCTGCCGCGCCGGAATCCCCCCGGTGATTCGACTAAGAGCTAAAGTGCTCTAGGGTAGCGCAAGCGTATACGGTTCAGATGTTCACCGGAAACAACATCGGCCCTCGCGGTGACTCGGTCTCTCGGGGCTTGCAATCTAGGCTTTGCGTAAACCAGCCCGACCCTGAAAACCGCGATTTCAAGCATCCCGATCCGATAGGATGGACCCTGGCCAATAGAGGCAAGATTCTAGAGGCGCTCTATATCGTGCTCCTGGGAAACCCCCAGCTCAAAAAGCACAATGTTCCGGAGACGCGTTTTAAGGCGTGGTGGCACCTGGTTGGGGCGGCCGTCGAACATGCCGCAAGCTTGGTGCAGAAAGACAAAGATCCGACTCTACGATTTAAAGACCTGTTTTCGATGTTGGAAAGCGAGGAAGAACAAACGACCGGTTTGGCTGAGGTCCTCCAGACAATTCAACAAAAATGGCCCGGCGGCACTCAGGCCGGTATTATCGCGCTACACGCTGGAGAGTCTACCGCGTTCAGAGCTGCAATGGAGCAGGCGATCGGCAAACCGCTGCCACAAGGCTCCATTTCCGCTTACAGATGGCTTGGGCGCTGAACTCTATCTGCGATGCTCCAATCCCCATCGGAGGCCTAACTAAGGCACTTCGAAAGAAGCGAGCGATTCAGGCCGTCACGGCGACGGAGCCACTTATAATGTAGAAACGATCCAAACCGCGAAGCCAGAGCAGGCCGCGCAAACCCCGTAGGACCAGGGGCGACGTAGGCCCACTCAGAAACCGTCAGCCGATCCTAATAGTCTAGGTTACGCCGCTATCATGTCAATCTATGCGTCAGGACGACCCACCAGCGGTTGTTCTGAACGTTACCAGTTTCGCGGGGTTTCCCAGGTTTCCTGGCGTGGAGGTTTCCCAGGCGGGAAACCTGGTCGCCGGAGGTTTCCCACCGTTCCGGACCGGGAATGGCCCGGGTGGCCTGTTGGATTCCCTGGACTCCTGCTCCGTTACTTTCATAACCTTGGGAAACCCCGGGAAACCTCAACTGCCTGTTTCTAGGGAAGACACTATGTTTTTTGCCCTACTACAGCCCAAGAATCATATGTCTCTTTCGCTGGAACGGACGGCCAGGTTTCCCGAGGTTTCCCAATTCGCCATCGTGCAGCAACCTGGGGTTGCCTCGTTTTTCGCGGCCCGCGAATCGGGTGATGGCCAAAGCAATCCCCCAACGCCCTCCCCCGTCGGGGTTATTAAGTCCGACAACCCCTACAAACCCCGGCAGGAAATCCCTATCGCTTGGCGCATGCCATATCGACCAACAGGCCGGCCGAACGGCCGCCCTCCTGGGCGCAGGAGCAATAAGTCTCTGGTTCGCGAGGAACTCGTGCAGCGAATCGTGCAGGACGAAGCCCAGGAGCTGGGCGTTGATCCAACGCTCGGCATTCCGATCGAGCAGATGACGACATTGGAGTGCATGCTCTCGAACATGCGGCGGAAGATGGTGCGTGGAGATTGGGACGGAGCCGAACAGAGCGCGCAGGCCGCAGCGCCATACTACCACCCGCGCCTTGCGACCGCTCAGGTCACCGTGCAGCGGGGCCCCAGCCGGAGCCGGGAGGAATTGCTCCGGGAATTGGCGCGGCTTCAGGAACTCAACTCGATGCCGCCTCTGGGCCGATTAGAACGGCCGGTGCGCGAGGCCGAAACGGTCCAGGTGAGCCCAACGGAGCCCGAAGGGGCCCAATAGCGGGCCTTTAGGGCTTGCGCACTGTCCCGTTTCGAGCTATTAACGGGACAGTCATCCATTAAGGACTAGGCAAGCCGTGGCTTCTCCCGCTCTCCGGCTGATCGCTCCAAACGCTGAAAACGGGACAGCCGCAAATCACCCTCCTCGGCGCCGTCCAAACGCGACCGTCCGGTCCCGGGAGCACCTAACGCCGGCGGAGGTGGACAAGCTGATCGAGGCGGCGAAGAGCAATCGCTGGGGGCAGCGCGACACCCTGGCGATACTGCTCGCGTTCCGGCATGGCTTGCGGGCGTCAGAGCTATGCGCGCTCACTTGGGATCAGGTGGACCTAAAGGGGCAGCTTCTGCACGTCAGCCGCATGAAGAACGGGCAGCCAAGTACGCATCCGCTGTCGGGAACCGAGCTTCGCGCGCTGCGCCAGCTTCGGCGCAACAATCCGCATGCTCGATACGTCATCATGAGCGAGCGTAATGCGCCAATGTCAGCTGCCGGGTTTCGCAAGATGCTGGCCAGGCTAAGCGACGATGCGGGGCTCGGATTTCCCGTCCATCCCCACATGCTCCGCCACGCGTGCGGCTATAAGCTGGCCAACGAGGGAAGGGACACGCGGTCTCTGCAGCTTTACCTCGGACACAAAAATATTCAGCACACCGTCCGCTATACACAGCTTGATGCGGGGCGGTTTAAGGACTTTTGGACGGACTGAAACGATGCCGCTCGTCCGTTCGCTAGAACGAAGGCATGCCCCACCAAAACCGGAATGGCCCGCTATGGTGTGTAGGCTGGATGGGACCGCCCTCGGCCAGCTTCTCCCAGATCGCGAGGCTGTCCGGCGCTAGCACGTTGAATGCTCGCGACAAAGCATCGACCTGGTCATCGTGGCTTCCGTGTGGAAACCCGGCTAGCTCGCTCACAAACGGCTCGTTCCAGGGCGCGCGAAGTATGCTGATGTTCCCGGCGTTGAGCTGCGAGGCAACTGGTGTCGCTCTTGTCTCCTTCGAGCCGGTTTCGCGCGAGCTTTCGACAATATGGCCCATGAGTGCTCTGGTGAGATGAAGCACGAGACTTTTGCCAGCAGCACCCGGGTCTTCCGGAATAGAAATGGTGACCCCTACCCCATCCGTGGCCGCGGTCGTGACGATCGCGCGTTCCACCTGATCCGGCAAACCGCGCACGCGAACTACATCGGTCACGACGAGTTGGTTGTCGCTGTATCGACAGATCTTCAGGCCAACCGTGAATCGCCGCCTGATGATGCGGCAATATCCCAAGCCCGTACGGCTTGTGCAGGCGGCTCGGCAGGCAGAATGTCGAAAATGCTGATCGCCGCCGTGCGGAAGATCGAGCCTTCAGCGGGGCGGGGTTGTTGCTGATACAGCGCTGCAAATTCCCTTTCGCCAATCGCGTTTCTGACGCGCGCAAGGGCCGCTTCAGGCATCCATTCCCGCCATAGTGCTTCGCCCGGTTTCCGGCCCAGAGGATCATCCTCGCCAGCAAAAGCGGGCAATGAAACGACGTCCCAGCAGTCGCCGGCGACTTTCTCCTGCTCGAGGAGCCATCCGCACAAATCGTCTTCGCGCCATCTCGTTTGGATGATCACGATTTTCGCGCCGGGCTGTAGTCGGCTGTAAACGTCATTCCGATACCAGGCCTGCAGCCTTGCGCGCTGCACTTCGGAGTCAGCCGCTTCGATCCCCGAGATTGGATCATCGATCAGGATTAGATCGCCTGGCCTGCCTACGATGGCAGTTCCCGCCCCGACTGCGAGGTACGATCCACCTCGGTCAGTGTGCCATCGGCCGGCTGCGGTCGAGTCTGGGCGCAGGCTATAGCCCAGCACATCGCTATACTGTGCAACTAGAGTGCGCACGCTTCGCCCGAAGTCCTCGGCCAGCGCCGTTGTGCACGACGCAGCGATGATTGACGAACGCGGATACTTTGCCAGGAACCAGGCGGGAAAGAGCCGCGAGACCATCTCGCTTTTGCCGTGCCTTGGCGGGGCAAATATCATTAACCGATCTATCGATCCTCTCGCTAGCGCTTCAAGTTTCTCGAAATGAGTCGGTGATGTGCTGCAGGCTTTTGCCCGATCGGTGACAAAACTTCTGTGGCCCAGCAAAGCAGTTCATCGCGCACGCGTTGGTACCACAGCTCGCGATGAAGATCGAGCGCTTGCTCTAGGGCCTGTTGAGATTGGGGATTCCCTCGGTCACGGGGCGTGTGATTCCAAACTCCGAAAAGGAGTTTGGCCGTGGATCGGTTCTGCCTGACGGATGAGCAATGGAGCAAGATGGAGCCTTTCTGCCTGGGCAAGCCGGGCGATCCCGGGCGGACTGGCGGGGACAACCGGCTGTTTGTGGAAGCCGTGCTTTGGATTGTGCGTACCGGCAGCCCATGGCGTGACCTTCCGCCTGGGTTCGGGAAGTGGAATTCGGTTTACAAGCGCTTTCGGGACTGGGTGAAGGCCGCTCCAAGGGCGGCTGGACCACCAAAATCCTGGCGCTGACTGATGCACTCGGCAACCTGGTCCGCTCCGTCCTGCTGCCAGGAAACCGCTACGATACGTCGGTGTCGAGCCCTTGATCCAGGACATCGAGTTC
>JAFAHH010000510.1 GCA_019237355.1 Acetobacteraceae bacterium
TTGCGGATTGCCAGCTTCTTTGCCGCGCTACGGAAAAAAGCGGAGCAGTTGGATCCGGTGCAGCGCTGGTATCACATTCCCAGCGAGGCGCTCCGCCGGTTCCTGAAAGGTCGCCAGCTGGTCCCGCCAGCACGCCTCGAGCCCGCCTGAATTACTCGCTCTGATTGCAAATCAGGCGAAATATCCGACCCAATTCAGGCCCAACCGCCGGATTTAGGATGATAAACGCCTTCGCGGCCTCCGGCATGGTCGCGGTCACGGCGGGACTTGTGGGTTGGTTTCTCGTGCTCCGGGC
This sequence comes from Acetobacteraceae bacterium, assembly GCA_019237355.1. GTDB lineage: Bacteria > Pseudomonadota > Alphaproteobacteria > Acetobacterales > Acetobacteraceae > JAFAHH01. The sequence continues at coordinate 296 of JAFAHH010000510.1, forward strand.
CGAAAGCTTTGCCGGCCATGCGCTTGGCCATGTGGGATTTGCGGGTGCCACGGCGGCGGTGCTGATCGGCCTGCCGCCCCTTGTGGGCCTCATTGCTCTCACCCTCGTGGCCGGCGCTGGGATGGGCGCCTTCGGCAAGCGCCTGCCCGGACGCGATGTGGCAATGGGCGTGGTCTTGTCATTTTCGTTGGGCCTGGGCCTGCTTTGCCTGCATTTCGTGCAGGGCTACGCGACCCAGGCGACAGCGCTGCTGTTCGGAAACGTGCTCGGGGTGGACCGCCCCCAGGCTTGGACGTTGGGCGTGCTCGCAGCCGTGTGCTTGACGGGGTTGGGCGTCGTTGCCCGGCCCTTGCTGTTCGCAAGCTTGCAGCCGGAGCTGGCCGAGGCAAAGGGCGTGCCGGTCCGGCTGGTCTCGGTTCTCTTCCTTATCCTGGTCGCTCTCGCCGTGTCGGGTGCCGCGCAAATCGTGGGCGTGCTGCTCGTTTTCGCGCTCATGGTAGGCCCGCCAGCCACCGCTCTGGCGCTGACGACGCGGGTCGCCACTGGCCTACTAGGCGGCGTTGTTGGGTTTGGCGGAAGCCTGGGGCGGAATTACGCTCGCTTGGTATACGGATTGGCCCGCAAGCTTTTGGATCACGGGCCTCAGCACGGGCGGGTGGCTCGCTTCCCAGGCGGCGCGCAAGTAGGGCACGATCGCCTAAGGCGGAATTGCCGGAATTTTTCCTATCGATGAATGGAAGGCCAGGGCTCTGCCCTGGCCCGTCATGCGGGGAGAGCATGTTGTTCGCATGACGGGGCCGAAAGGCCCCGGACCCCACCTACTAATTGATTGGATTGCAAAGGCTCTGCCTTTGCTGGGGTCCAGGGGCAAAGCCCCTGGCCTTCTTTCGTTGCTTTACGAACGACCGACTTCAGCGTTTTTCCGCAGCCTGCTAGCCAGTTGGGACAGCTCAAGGTATTGTCCAGGAAATCGCAACGCTGAACCGGATTGGGCCCATTTGACCAGGCCGGATACTTTACCGCTGGTGGAATGCGTACCGGCCTGCGCCGAACACAAACACCTGCAGGAGACCGCCGAACATCGCGATGTTCTTCATGAAATTGATAAGCTGAGCGTGATCCCCCCAATTTCTATGCGCCACCAGCGCCGTTGCGATACACCAGATCGCCAGCACCAGCGCCGCACCGCGCGGGCGAACCCCCGCCAGCAGCGCCACGCCCCCCACGATTTCAACGACAACCGCCACAACATATGCAGCGCCGTTAAGCGGCGCGCCAAACCACCGGGCAAAGCCGTTGATGGTCGCGAGTGGAGCCATCAGCTTGCCGAAGCCGGACCAGATAAAGATGGCGCTTAACGCCGCCCGGCCGAGCAATGCGACAAAATCCATATCTGCCCCCACGCCGATTCGGGTTACCGAAACAAAGCAGAAGCGCAGGCGCCAGGAAAGCAGCTATCACGGCGCCGCTCCGAGAGGAGGGGAGAACTGGTCCCAATGGAGGACGTTCGGAACGGCCCGCGCCAGAGTCGTTGGCTGGGCCACTTGGGGGAGGCATTCCAGCGGAAAGCGCGAATTCCCAGAACGCTGGGCCACTCTTCCCCGCCCACGCCTGCTGAGACGTAGAAATTTGGTAAGAACACGCGCCCCGGCGGCCCGCGAAGCGCCCCGGGACCGGCGCAGGCTTATGGTCACCTGAAAGTCACCGCCGCGTTCTCGGCCGGATAGTCCTTACTGAACGGCTTTTGCGGTCCAATCGGACCGAAGTGAATGGCGTCAGGTGAACTGACATTGGCCTCCACCGGTCCGCTCGCCTCGCCATTCATGAACTCATAGGGCACACCATTCCCAGCAAGGAACGAGGGCTGGTCGTCAATGTGCATATGCAAATGCGGCTCCGACGAGCTGCCGGTGTTGCCGACGCGACCGATGATTTGCCGGACCTCAACGCTGTCCCCGGTCTTGACCGGCAGCGAACCGGGACGCATGTGCGCATAAAGAACGAAGCGATGCGGCGCAATTTCGACGACGACGTGATTGCCGGCTGCATTGTTGAAATCGATCGGGACGGCATACTTGCCGGAATGGGGGACGTTCTCCGCCATCCCATCAGATGCATCAACGACTCTCCCGGCGGCGACACTGTAGATCGGCTGGTTGTAACAGAAATAGCTCTCGTTCTTGTCCTCCGGTCCTTTCCAGGTCGTGCGCTTGCCATCCACGGTCTGATATTGCACCCAGTCAATCGCATAGCGCTGCGCTAGCCAGGCGTGGCCGTTGTCGATTAAAACTGCCCGTCGATGGGCTGCGTCCGGACGATTGTTTGCGGAATCGCCGGCGATCCATTCGCCCTGAAGCGGCGGAGCGATCACAATCGGACTTTCCTGAGAGACCCGCAACGGTGCGAGGACGATTTCATGCGCTTCGCCATTGTCGTCGACTACGCTAAGCCGATGCTCGATCGTGCTCGGGGCTTTGCCCTCCCCAAGATCTAACGCAAGGAAGACGATGATCCCGCGTCCACCTTCGATCCCACTTGCAGGACTTTCCCGCTGAGCCCGCCCGCCAAGTCGATCGATCATCGCCGCGAGCGACTGGCCTTCGTATCTGATCTGCGACGCACCTGCTTTTGCTTCGATTGCATCCAGGACATAGCTGTTTTTATTGAAATTCGTGATGACCATCTCGTAATAAAGCCGGGTCGAGCCGTTCTGAACGATTGCTGCAGGCTGGGCCAAGAAGGTCACATTCAGTTGCGGCGGATGCGGGTCGTGGGCGCGAGCCGGTGTCACCAAAATCAGAAGAAAACATACTCGGAACAAAAGCTTATATGTCATTGCAGCCCCCCAGCGTTCAGGCAGTCTGGCCGCCCTTTGTTCCCGAGCCGCTCAGCGCATGTGGATGATATGTTAAGCCGCCTCTTATCACCATGATAAGCCTGCCCCTTAGATTTGAACAGGACCGAGCCGGGTCCCGTTCGGGGATAGCCCGCCGACGCGCGGGTTCCCAGCCTGCAACATACCCGGTGGGGCGCCGGCGCCTACGGAACGCAGCGGGCCTTCCAACGGGCTTCGGCATCGGCCCAACCCAGCCAATCACTTTGGTCAATAACGTTACGCGATCACCTCTGGCCATCTTCGGTCCGCGAGCCCAGAATTCCGCTCAAATTATATTCCGGTCGGGCATTAGGGTGCCCGCCACTGCATGCGTGCGAGTGCTGTGACCATACTCCGCAGCCAATGATGGGCTGGCATCTGAATTGCCAACGCGCTCGAAGCCAAGTTTCGGCAGCGTTGCACGACTGAGCCGGAATTCTTGGCCTGGCCAGCTACCAATGTGTTCGGATTTGTCTCGGATGAGGTGAAAGCGATCCATCAACGATTGCGGGTGCTCCATCGCAACGGCGGTGCGCCGAAGCACCTTCATTTATCGCTTTACGGCGAACACATCACCCGGCTCACGCGCGCCGATCTGACTCAGGCTGCTGAGGTCGCAGAAAAAATGATCGCGCTTGCCGGTGATCTGAGTATCCTCGTCCTTATTATCATCGCTTGCGAACCGCATTCTCGTGCTGTTTTTTTGCCGGGGATTGCGAGCCGCAAGCGAAGCGATCCGGCGCCGCGTGCAGAACACGCGAGCTTGCCTGCTCCTTCAGCATGGGAAGGCGGAACAGGCCGAGGGTCCGCTGCGGGCCGCAATTGAGACCGCGCGATCGCAGCAAGCGAAGACCTTGGAGTTGCGTGCCACGACCGATCTTGCCCGGTTATGGCAGGGACAGGGACGGATCGATGATGCGCTTGCTGTGCTGCAGCCGTTGTGTTGGTGGTTCAGCGAAGGTTTTGCGTCGCGAGACCTAAAGCGGGCAGCCGAGATGCTCGACGCGCTTCAGTCCGCGTCGGCCCATGCGCTGATGCCAGTGAAAGACTCGCGTGCAGTGGCTTGAGGTGTGATCCCGGGAAGCCTGAACAGCGCACTAAAAATCAGAAACGCCCAGCATGATGGCTTCGACCTGAAGCCATCACGCTTCGAGCAGATCGCTCTTGGCTGGTAGCGCGACGGATTCCAGCCCATGCGATTCCCGCTAAGCACCCTTGCGGCGGAGCATACCAATCCCGGCCAACCCAAGGCCCAGTACCCCAAGCGAAGCCGGCTCGGGCACATCGCAAGGCGGCGAGGCCAGATCCGTTACGCGAACGAAGCCGAGGACGTCCGCGCTTATGCCATCGACATGGAACGGCCCGCTCCCGGAGCTGGCTAGCGTTACATCATACCTTATAGTGAACGGCAGGTCACCCGAACTCGCCTGGAGAAGAAATACGTCAGTACTCTCTTGGTCGGCAGCCCATGGAATGTATTCGCTGTTACCAAATTTGCTCGGGTCGGAGGTGAGAATGAACTTATCTCCTTCAGGACCGGAGGCAATCTGAAACTGACTGCTTATGCCCTTTGGGTCGGTGACGACATTGCCACTGTCTGGGTCGACAGTATACTGGGTACCTCGGTAGGCGATATTGTACGAACCGTATTGATAGTCAAGGAAAGTGTCCCCCTTGAATGTTAGCGTCATCGTCTTGTCGGTACTATCCGCGGGCATATACCAAGCATCCGGCCCGAACTGCACGCAGTCACCGCTGCAGGTGATTTCTCCAGCGGCGGCCATATGCGCAGTGAACAGGGAAGACGCGAGGGCAAGAGCGGACAAAAGCGCTTTCGGACGAAAAGACATAATCAAATCTCCTGAGCCGGTTCAATTCCATTACGGATGGGCCATTTCGGCCCTTGCTCAGAGATAAGCAGCAATCGTGCCATCTATGGTTGTGGTCCATGGTGCCTAACAACTCATGGGAGAAAAGCCGCCGGAGTGACGCTACCAAAACGAGAGCGTAAATTTTCTCGACACCGGGTCAATAGCGCGACAGTACGAATGCGCCAAAGCGCGACTACATGCCGATGTCACATACGGTCGCAAAGAAAAAATCGATCAAAACCTATCGATCTTCTGCCTTCCAAGTGTGGTCCACACACGGTGGTGCGTACAACCGCCAGGAGCATCAACCGATGCCGTAAAGATTTCCGACAGTATAATCTCCGGAACAGGGGGAGCGTAACCTGCTCGCCCCAGATCCTTCGGCCTAACTCCCGGAGCCGGCGTCGGCGCCCTTGCGCTGGTAGATGCCCACCAGGGTTCCTCGCGCAATCACATGCGGGCGGATCACTTTGAGCAGATGCTCCCGGCCGGGCGCCCAATCGAAAGTCGGCGCTGCATTAAGGGCGAAGATCTGGAAAGCATAGCGGTGCGGACCGTGACCCGGCGGCGGCGCAATCGCCATCCATCCGGGCCGGCCAACCGAGTTCCGGCCGGGCTTGGAGCCGTCTGCGCGCGATGTTCGCAAGCTGGGCGGGATCGCGCCTTCCGGCAATCCGCCGATCTCCGGAGGAATTCCGGTCAAGATTGCATGAACCAAAGGACGCAGGGAGGGCGAGTCCGCATCTTCCACCAGCAGGACGAGGCTGCGCGCTCCGGCGGGCACGTCGGTCCAGTTGATCGGCGGAAACCGCCCCTCCCCATCGGCGGTATAGCTGGCCGGAATTTGCCCGCCATTCTCAAAAGCCGGGCTGGTGACGCGGATGGTATCCGGCACGTCCGCGAAATCGGCGCGGCGCGAGGCGAAGGCCTGGACGCCCGGCCGGATCGGTTGCAGGGCCCAGCCGATTGTCCGTTTCAGACCTTCGAGCATCCGATCAAGCTCCTGCCAGTGGAGTTTTCCCGAAACTAGACCATGATGGCTTCAGGTCGAAGCGACTATGGTCTAGCGTTTTGGCTTTGAGAGTGCGATTCAGGCTTTCCGGGGATCGGGACCCCAATCCGGGGCCCCCATTTGCGCGCAAATAGGATCCGGTGCTCGCGAAATGGGAACTCGAGTCCGCCTCAAGCCGTCGCACTCTACCCTGCAAGCTCGCGAACCTTTCGCGATGCCGCTTCCGTCGACCAATCGGCGCCGCCCGTCAAGCGGGCGTGCTCCTGCCCCTTCTTGTCGATGATAATCGTCGTCGGCAGGCCGGATACTCCAAATGCGCGCGCAGCCGCCCCTTTGGGGTCCAGCAGAATCGGGAGCGACTGCACGCCATGCTGCTCGTAGAATTGCTGCACCACGAGCACGCCGCCGCGATCGGCCGAGAGCGGCAGCACCGCGATGTTCTGCGAAGCCACGGCGCTCGCCAGCTTACCAAGACCTGGCATTTCGGCGACGCAAGGTGCGCACCATGTGGCCCAGAAGTTCAGAACCACCCCGCGGCCTTCGAACTCAGAAAGGTGGTGTTCCGAGCCATCGGCGCTGAGGAAGGTGATATCGGGCGCTGCGGAAGGCGAGGGCGCCGTCTTTAGCGCGCTTATATCCTCGAGCGGTTCGGCCCATGCTTTGCGCCCTAGGAGGGTCGCGGATAAGGTCACCGCCGCCCTCAACAGTTTCCTTCGCGACAGCGGATGCATAGAAAGAATTCTCCCGTGGATGACAAGCCAGACCAGGCGCGGCGACCCGCCAACCTGCAATGGGGTGGACGGTTCGCTGCCGGGCCTTCGACGATCATGGAGGCCATCAATGCCTCAATCGGCTTCGATCGCAAATTATGGCGACAAGACATCCGCGCCTCGCTGGCCCATGCGGCAATGCTGGCGCGGGCTGGTATTATTAGCCTGGAAGATGAGCAAGCCATCCGGAGCGGGCTAGAGGGAATCGCCCAAGAGATCGAGCGAGGGGTGTTCGAATTCGCAACGGAGCTCGAAGACATCCATATGAATATCGAAGCGCGGCTCACCGAGCGGATCGGTGAGGCAGGTAAGCGGCTGCACACCGCACGGAGCCGCAATGACCAGGTTGCGACGGATTTGCGGCTTTGGGTACGCGATACCATCGATGGGGTTCACGCACAGATCACGGCGCTGATGCGCGCCCTTGCCGACCGCGCGGCCGAGCATGCGGCTGATCCAATGCCGGGCTTTACCCATATGCAAGGGGCGCAACCGGTGACGCTGGGCCACCATTTATTGGCCTATGTGGAAATGCTCGAGCGCGACCGGGCAAGGCTGCTTGGTTGCCGGCGGCGGTTGAACGAAAGCCCGCTGGGTGCAGCCGCGCTTGCCGGCACCTCGTTTCCGATCGATCGCAACGATACGGCCCAGGCGCTTGGCTTCGACCGCCCAGCGGGGAACTCGCTTGATGCGGTCTCTGACCGGGATTTCGCGTTGGAATTTCTCGCCGCCGCCGCGATTTCGGCAATGCATTTGTCGCGCCTCGCCGAGGAACTGGTGATCTGGTGCGCCTTCCGCTTAATTCGGTTGTCGGACGCCTTCACCACGGGCAGCTCTATCATGCCGCAAAAACGCAATCCCGACGCGGCGGAGCTGGTCCGGGCCAAAACTGGCCGCATCACTGGCGCACTGGTTGCGTTGCTAACGGTGATGAAGGGGCTGCCGCTCGCCTATTCGAAGGACATGCAGGAGGATAAAGAGCCGGTATTCGATGCCGCCGGCGCATGGAGTCTATCCCTTGCCGCCATCGAAGGCATGATCCGGGATATGATCCCCGATACCGCGCGAATGAGGGCGATGGCAGGAGCGGGCTATGCGACCGCGACCGATCTCGCCGATTGGCTCGTGCGGGTGCTGCATGTGCCGTTTCGGAGAGCGCACCACATTGCGGGCGAGCTCGTAGCGATGGCCGAGGCAAAGGGCGTGAGTCTGGAAGCCCTTAGTTTGGCGGAAATGCAACGCGTCGAGCCGGGCATTACGGCAGAGGTGTTTTCGGTGCTGACAGTCGAGGCGTCGGTCGCGTCGCGCACAAGTTATGGTGGCACTGCGCCTGCCAATGTGGCGGCTCAGGCAGCGCGCTGGCAGCAAGCGTTGGCATGATGGTGGCCAAAAGCAAATTGTCCGGGCCGTGTAGGATCATCTTGGCGATAATGGCGGTGGGTCTGTTAGCGGCGTGCGGCAAGAAAGGGCCGCCATCCCCGCCGGGTCCGCCATCGGAGATCATTTATCCGCGGGCCTACCCTACGTATTAGAGCGCGATGGCTTGCGGCGGACTCGGGTTCCCAATTCGCAGGCGAATTGGGGTCCCGATCGTCAGAAAGCCTGAATCGCGCTCTGAAAACCAAAGTTCCTAGAGCCGGGTGACCTCACCTAAGGTCATCCCGCTCTAGGCCACCCCGGTTGCATGCCCGTATCGAGACGGCCCTCCTCACCGCCGCCTGCCGCTCGCGCAAACCCGGGCCTGATCATTCACCCAGCACTCGCCTTGGCGAACCAGGCGCCCCAGTTCTTCGTCGGCATGCGACTCTGCCGAGGCGCCGTTCCAATAGCCCTGAGCCGTACCGTCGGGCTCGATATTCACGTACGCGAAAAACTTAGACCGCGTATGCTCGCCGGTCCCGATCGAAAAGCTTCCCTCCGCTGGATTCCCGTCGATGTTGCACACCGACTCGAGATAGGTCCGCCCGTTGACTTGAAGCAGGCAATTACCCGGGTAACTACGCGCCGTGCCGCTCGCCGTAAGAGCGAGGCCCAGCAGCGCCGTCCGCAAGCCATTCCTGCCCGTGCAGATAGAAGCCAGCATCCGAGGCGTTAGGATTTCCTGAAAGCCTCTAGGGCGATCTCGGCCCACATTGTCCGGTCCGGATAATTGGTGACCCCGGCTCTTTCATAATTTCGCTCAAATGCCTGCACAGCCGCCGCCAGCGTACGCGCCTTGAGTAAGGCCGCAATAGCTCCGCTTTCGGTAGTTTCGAGCTCATGCTTCAAAAAGCCGTAATTGGCGTTCTCTGATTGCCAATCAAGGGCATTTTGCTTGCACCATGCAAAGAACTTCTCTCGCCGGGGTCCTGTCCACTGCGCCCAGCCATAACCGCCCTTGCCCTCTGGCTGGCCGAGCTCATGCAACAGATGGAAGCCCAGGCATTCATGGCCGATATTGCCGAGGATAGCAGCCGCCTGAATATCGCTCAGTTCGAAGTCGGTCATCAGCCGTTCTAGTATTGTCGGTGCTTTTTGCGAAAATAGCCTATGGTCTACCATTGCTTACCTCGGTGAAACGCGAACGGGCTCGCTGGTAGCTCGCCTCGATGCGCGCAAAGCTTGTGGTCTATACGTGCGACGGTTGCGAAGACCGCGTCACCACACGATGTATGATTGTAGAGACAACCACATTCTCGTCTCCATCTCAAGGGGTCGCACCCTGGCAGGGGCCGCCCCCACGCGTTACACGGGGCTATGATCGCCTCGCGACCGGCCCGATCCAACCCCGATCCGACAGGTTTGGAACTGATCGCCGCCCGGCCGCATCTTTCAATGCATGCCATGGATGGCCTGGTTATGGAGGGTGTTCCCCTGACGGCCATCGCCGATGCGCTCGGAACCCCAAGCTGGGTCTATTCCGCGGGGATCCTTCGTAACCGGCTCGGGATGCTCCAGGCCGCCTTGGCTGGGCTTGATGCGCATGTTCATTATGCGGTGAAGGCCAATGGCCACCGCGCGATCCTGCGCTTGCTTGCTGCCGGGGGTGCGGGCGCCGACGTTGTAAGTGAAGGCGAACTGCTGCGCGCCCGGGAGGCCGGGATACCCCCGAGCCAAATCGTCTTTTCGGGGGTCGGCAAGACCGCCCGCGAGATCACTCGCGCCCTCACTGAGGACATCGCCCAGATCAATGTTGAGAGCGCAGAGGAGCTCGCCATGCTGTCCGGGTTGGCCCAGGCGATGGCGCGGGTGGCTCGGGTGGCGCTGCGGGTCAACCCTGATGTCGATGCAGGGACGCACGAGAAGATCACGACCGGCCGGGCCCATAACAAATTCGGCATCTCCCTTGCCGAGATCCCCTCCCTCTACGCCCATGCGGCGCAGCTCCCCGGCATTCGGCCTGTGGGCCTCGCCGTGCATATCGGGAGTCAGATCCTGACCATGCGGCCTTACACGGCCGCTTATGGCCGGGTGGCTGCCCTTCTCGGCGAGCTGCGCGCCGCAGGCCACGATGTGGAGGTGGTCGATTGCGGCGGGGGGATCGGTATCGGCTACCGGGGTGAGCCGGAGCCCGCTCCTGCCGCGCTTGCGGGCGCGATACGCAGCACGCTTGGCCGGCTTGGTTTGAGGCTGATCGTCGAGCCGGGGCGCTGGCTCGCGGGCCCGGCGGGCCTGCTGCTAGCCTCCGTTGTGTTGATCAAGCGCACCCCGAGAACACGCTTCGTTGTGCTGGATGCGGCGATGAATGATTTAGTCCGCCCTGCGATGTATGATGCATGGCATGGAATTGTACCGCTGGGTGCTGCCGATGCGGTCCGGCCCAGCTCGGCGGCAGACATCGTTGGGCCGGTTTGTGAGACCGGGGACACGTTCGCGCGAAACCGCCTCTTGCCAGAGCTTGCGCCCAACGCGCGCGTGGCGATTTTAGATGCGGGAGCATATGGTTCTGTGATGAGTTCCACCTACAACGCCCGCCCCCTCGCCGCGGAAGCCATGGTCGATGGGGCCGCATGGGCAACCATACGAGAGCGCCAGCCGTACCGCGCTCTTTGGGAATATGAGTCAGTTCCTGCATGGCAGACCAGATAATCGAGCCGCAAAAAGAGACCGACCGGTTCCTCGAGCACCTTAAGACCCGTCGTGCCTTGGCGCGGCTTGCCATCCTCTTCGAATACATTTGGCCAGCGCTTTGGCCGCCGCTGGGGGTGGCCGGCCTGTTTCTCTGCGCCGCGCTGCTCAATGTCCCGTCTGCATTCCCCCCTCGGATGCATGTGGCGGCGTTGCTTGGCGTGTCAGGCCTGTTGGCCGGTTTGCTTTATTGCGGCTTGCGCGGTTTGCGCCGGCCAAGCGATGCAACCGCCGACCGCCGGTTGGAGCAGGCCACTGGATTGCGGCACCGGCCGCTTACGGCTTTGGCGGACCAGCCCGCCCATGCCGACCCGGCGACCGCTGCGATTTGGAAGGCCCATCTTAGCCGTGTCTATGCCGAGCTTCGTCGCTTACGAGTCGGGCTGCCGCGGCCGGGCCTGGCCCGGCGTGATCCGCGGGCGCTCCGCGGCGGGCTGGTCGTGGCGCTTATCGCCGCTTTGGTGATTGCTGGACCTGACGCTCCGTCTCGGCTGACCGCAGCTCTTTATCCGCACTGGGCCAGCTCACCTCCTCCTCCGGAGACGAAGCTGCAAGCCTGGATCACGCCGCCGGCCTATACGGGATTGCCCCCAGTTTTCCTAAATCCTCGAGGTGGAGCGGCTTCAGTACCGGCGGGATCGCACGTGACCGTGAATGTCACGGGCGGGCGGGGCGAGCCCACCCTGTTGATGAATGGCGAGAAGGAGCCATTCCGGACGCTGGACTCCTTAAGTTTCCAGTCAGAGTTTGATCTGGCCGTGGGCGGGCGGCTTGCGGTGCGCGAGCAGCGCCGTGAGCTGGGCGCCTGGGATCTCACCGTGATCGCGGACCGGTCTCCGGTCGCCGCCTGGAGCGAAGCGCCTGGCCGGGCGCCGCGCAGCATGCAAACCCGCCTTCCCTGGCAGGTTTCCGATGACTACGGGGTGGTTTCCTTGCAAGCTGAGTTGGTTCTGCGCGACCGTCCAGCCGCCCCGCGTCTGGTGATCACGATCTCCCTCCCCGGCGGCAACCCGAAAACCGCTCACGGGGTCAGGTTGCAAGATCTTACCGCTAATCCCTGGGCCGGGCTGCCGGTCAAGGCGCGCTTGATCGCTCGCGACGGCGCGGGCCTCAAGGGCGAGAGCTCTGTCGCTGAATTTGTTTTGCCCGGGCGGCCATTCCGCCATCCGGTCGCGCGCGCGCTAGTCGAGATGCGGAAGATGCTGAGTGTGCGGCCTGACGACCGGATTACCGTCATCACCGGGCTGCAAGCCTTACTGCAGAACCCGGCAGCCATCAGCAACGAGACTGGCGCCTACCTGAACCTAGCGGCCCTTAGGTCGCTGCTCGTTCATAATCGATTGCCGACCGCCATCGATGAGGCCCAGCAACGGATGTGGGACTTGGCCTTGCATCTCGAAGAGGGCGGCGCTGAACGCACGGCACGGGAGCTCGAAGCGGCGCGGCAGGCGGTTCGTGAGGCGATGGAGCGCGCGACGGCCGATCCCAGCGATGCCAACCGTGCGGAGCTCGAGCGAAGGCTGCAGGAGCTGCAGCAGGCCATTGAGCGGCACATAGAGGCGCTAGCCGAGCAGGCTCAGCGCGAGCACGCCGAGATCCCTTATGACCCCGATGCCCAACACCTCTCCGAACGTGATTTCCAGCGCCAGGCGGAGGCGGCGAGGCAAGCCGCCCAGCAGGGCCGTATGGACGAGGCTCGGCAACGTATGGCGGAGCTCGAACGGATGCTGGATCAGCTCCGGAATGCTCGGGTCGGACGGGCCCAGGACGGGCAGCGCAATGCAGAGCGCCGCCGGCAAGGGCGTCAGCAGATGGGCGTCCTACAAGACCTTATCTCACGCGAAGGGCGATTGCTGGATCGTGCGCAGATTAGGGAAGGGCAAGGCGACGATCCCTTCACACCTCTCAGAAGACAGTTCGGTCAAAACGGACCAAGCAAGCCCGACTCCGCGGATCAGAAGGCGCAGCGGGGCGGGGATCAGAAGGTGCAGGAAGCGCTCCGGCGCGCCTTGGGTGAGCTAATGCAGCAATTCGGGGACCTCACGGGCCAAGTCCCGAAAGGGCTTGGGGAGGCGGATCAAGCCATGCGTGACGCGGGCCAGGCCCTCGGTGCCGGGGCCGACAGCGAAGCGACCGATGCTCAGCGGCGGGCCATCGAGGCATTGCAGAAAGGCGGCCGGGAGATGGGCCAACAAATGGCCAAGCAGTTCGGGCGTGGCCAGACTGGCGAGGGCCAGGGCGATGAGGGCGATAGCGACGAGATGACCGGAATGGCGGGCTTTTCGTTGCGCGATGGCCCGGGCGAGCGGGATGGGGACGCGCTCGGCCCCCTCCAAGGTGACGGCCGAAGCCCGGGAAGGCGACGCGATCCGCTTGGCCGCGATATGGGCGAAGGTACGGGAGGAGCTCTTGAGAACGATGGGGTCCACGTGCCGACCGAGATGGAGCGGCAACGCAGCCAGGCAATTCAAGAGGAATTACGCCGGCGCGGCGCCGACCGCACCCGGCCGCAACAGGAGCTCGATTACATCAATCGTTTGTTGAAGCAGTTCTGATCGCAAAAGCGCAGGCTATTGCTAGAGCAGACCGCGATCAGGTGGAATCGCCGGAGGCGATCCACATTCGCGTGAATCTGCTCGCCAAGCAAACCTAGCAGGCTGCAGAAAACGCTGAAGTCTGTCCGCCGTAAAGCAACGAAAGAAGGCCAGGGGCTTTGCCCCTGGACCCCAGCAAAGGCAGAGCCTTTGCAATCCCATCACTTAGTGGATGGGGTCTGGGGCGTTTCGGCCCCGTCATGCGAACAGCATGCTCGTCACGCGAGGAGCGTGCTCTTCGCACGACGCATGACGGGTCCAGGGCAGAGCCCTGGCCTTCCTTTTTCAGCAGAATGCTAGAGCGGTTCCACCTGAGGCCGGCCCACGTCGCTCCTCCTTCGCTGATACTGGGGCGGCAGCTGCGCGTGACGTGTCAACGCTAGAACGCGATGGCTTGAGGCGGAATCGTCGGAAAGCCTGAATCGCGCTCTCAAAATCAAAATCCTAGACTTGACCTGGAGTCATCCGGCTCTAGCCATCGGTGGCGGTACCATAGGTGGCAAGGCGCCGAGCTATTCATCATGACGAAGCGGCGAGGCGAGCGCTGTGGGTTAGTGATTGTGGCGACATGGTTCATCTCCCGCACCTTGAGTTTCTGTTGACCGCTGCTTTACGCTGCCCTAATGTTACGCAACGAACAAAGCGGGAAAAGTTGCCCGGAGCGGGAACCCCGAGTGATCACCCGGAACCGGATCGCGTACCTAGACGAGTTTCATGCTGATATTGCCGGCAGAAACCGGTCTAAGTGTCGCTTTCGCGCAGGTTCGCGTTCTTATCGCACTCGCGTGATGAAAACCCGGGTTATGTCATTGGCCCGCAGCTCGGCAGCGGCAATCTTCTCAAGGAGGTGTAAATGACCTTGCAAATCGGCGATGTTGCCCCGGATTTTGAGGCGGAGACGACAGAGGGCCGGATCCGCTTTCACGAGTGGATGGGCGATTCCTGGTGCATCCTGTTCTCACATCCAAAGGATTTCACGCCCGTCTGCACTACCGAGCTTGGTTACATGGCTAAACTTAAGCCCGAATTCGAGGCCCGCGGGTGTAAGATCATTGGGCTTAGCGTTGATCCAGTGGATGATCATGCGAAATGGTCGCAGGACATCAAGGATACCATGGGCTATGCGCCGAATTATCCGATGATCGGCGACTCAGATCTCAAAGTCGCGAAGCTTTACGGTATGCTACCCGCCAGCGCTCCGGGAACGGCGCAGGGTCGGACACCTACCGACAATGCCACCGTGCGTAATGTGTTCATCATCGGACCCGACAAGATTATAAAGCTGATCATATCGTACCCTATGGGCACTGGCCGCAATTTCGACGAGGTGCTCCGGGTCCTGGATTCCGTGCAGCTCACGGCCAAGCACAAAGTAGCGACGCCAGTGAACTGGAAACAGGGCGAAGATGTCATCATCGTGCCCTCCGTTTCCGATGCGGAGGCGCGCCAGAAATTCCCCGAGGGATGGAAGGCGCCGAAGCCATATATGCGCATCGTGCCCCAGCCAAGGTGAATGGGCAACGAAAAGCGACATCTGAAATGATTACGGGAGCCCGCCTCGGTCCCACTAAGCTATCCGCCGTCTCGGCAGACCGGCGCGGGCTCATACGGGTTTCCGCTATCAGAATTCAGTTGCCAAAGGCCGGCTGCAAGCTCCGGCTTTTTCCGAGAACTAATAGCTAACAGCTAATAGCTGATAGCTGATAGCTGATAGCTGAATCGGAGTAGGGTCATGATCTTTCGTCAGATGTTCGAGCCAGTCTCGAGCACGTATAGCTATCTTCTGGCGAGCCGGCGTGGCGGGGAAGCGCTGATCATCGATCCCGTGCTCGACAGGGTGGAGCGTTATCTCCAGCTCATCCGGGAACTCGGCCTCAAGTTAATCAAGGCAGTCGATACCCATCTCCACGCCGATCATATAAGCGGGCTCGGCGCTTTGCGGGACCAGACGCATTGCATCACGGTGATGGGGGAGCAAAGCCAGGTCGATGTCGTCTCGATGCGCGTGACCGAGGGTGATAAGCTACAGATCGAGGGCTTGAGCCTTGATGTGCTCTATACCCCCGGGCACACGGACGATTCATATAGTTTCTTACTACCCAGCCGGGTTTTCACCGGAGACACGCTACTTATCCGCGGCACGGGACGCACTGACTTTCAGAACGGAGATCCCCGGGCACAATACGATTCCATCTTCGGCAAGCTACTTAAATTGCCGGACGAAACGCTCGTCTTCCCAGCTCACGACTACAAAGGCGACACGGTTAGCACGATCGGCGAGGAGCGGGCATTCAATCCTCGGCTGCAAGTCAAGTCGATGGACGAATACGTGGACATTATGAATAACTTACATCTGCCCAACCCGAAGATGATGGACGTAGCCATTCCAGCAAACATGCACCTTGGCTTGGCGCAGGATGAGATTGCGCGACGCGGTTGGGCCTTGACCCCGGCACAGGTGATCGCGCTTTGTGGCCGGCCGGAAATTGCGCTTGTTGACTTGCGAGAACGCTCCGAACGCGAAAAGCACGGTTTCATTCCTAGATCGCTGCATGCACCTTACGCCGATTTGCAACAAAATATTGCGCCTGGAGGTGTTCTGCACGAATTGGCTTCGGCCACCGGTAAGCGTCTGGTTTTCTATTGCGCGTTTGGCGAACGCTCGGCAATGGCGGTTCAGGCGGCTCAAGACGCTGGCTTTGAGTCGGCATGCCACATTCAAGGCGGTCTCCATGATTGGAAAAAGGCTGGCGGGCCGATCGCGTGCCTTCAGTAGCTTAGGCAAATCACGCTTCCTACACCTTGTGTCACTTGTGTCTTCGGGCCGCTCCGGGCGCCTTCGGCGTCAGCGAGTATAAGGAGGCCAAAATCGCCGCTCGCGCCGCGTTGGGCACGCCGCATGAAATTCGCGACTCGCGCCGCTGGTTGAGGCGGGCCCTGGTTCGCGAGCGGGCCCGAGGATGGTGCTGGTAATCCCATGGCGTCATTTTCGCTATCGGGATTTGCCATGGGCGGAGCACCGGCGGCTCCTCGGGTCTGGGGTGGACCCTCCCAACATCGGGTTTGGCTATATCAAAGCCGCCCTTAGGCAAATTCAGCCTGCGCTCGCGGCGGCTGACGCCTGTCCACAGGATGGTTGCGCGCTCGGAAATTTGGAAGCTTGCGTACGATCCTCAGGTGGACCTCCGCATATCAGTTTCGGGTGCCAAAGAATGTTTCAATGCGCATCTGCTTGATGGGGCAAGGAGACCTTAGCGATCGATGAAGTCAGAGCGGGCCCCCATACCAAATCATTCGGGTGGTCTCATCAATGACCCATCCGGGCACTCTTGAAATTGAGCAATGGCCAGCTGAGCGAGATCGTCAATTCGAGAGGCCAAATCGTTAACTCTGCTTGTACCCCCTAGCCATCACGAAAACGTGTGCTAATTTCCGCCCCGTCGTTGAGGAGCCGCCAATGATTGGGAAGTTGAAGATGCTATTGAACCGCGAAGCTGGCAGCACCCTGGTCCGGCTGGCGGGCAAGGCTGGCGCCGAAGGGGATAATGCCGCCGCAGAGTTGCTGATTAGCCTTGCCTATGTGGCGTTCGATATCCAATACGAGGATCTTCCGGATCTGGACTTGCACACGACCCCGGACGATGATGTTTTGGCCTACCCAACCCAGCTCTCGGCGCCGGTCGCCGCTCCCTTGCACCCAGCCTGCTAAATTTACGACTTTCTTCTTCAGCTTACCGGATAAGCCTCATTAGCACGATGGCTTCCGGCGGAAGCCATTATGCCCAAAGCCTCGTCGAAGACCGCGATGCAGGCTTTCCGGCGCTTCCGCCTCGAGCCATTGCGCTAACTTCAGAGCGACTCGGGACCCCATCGCCTACGGCGATGGGAGGCCCTTGCGCCTGCTAGGCTTCTCTCCCGCTATGCACGCAGGTCATCAACAATGTTCTGTTTCTCACTTCGGCTCGTAACTGCAGGATTGGCAACCTCACTGGCGCTCGGGGGCCTCGCTTTCGCGGCAGATGAGCAGGGAGCGGCTGCATCTTCCGCGACAACCGGTTCGGCAGGCGGCTCCTCCGCTCAGACTGCCGAGGTGAAGAGGCTGTTTGCTGCGCAATGCGGCTGGTGTCACAACGATTACGGCATGAAGGCCGGCAAAGGGCCCAAACTTGCCGGTACCCGGATGAATGAAAAGCAGGTCCATGACCGGATCCGAGACGGTAAAACCGATGCCATGCCGCCCTTTCGCCGCACCTTGACGGAAGAGCAGATCACCGCGATCACGCACTACATCAAATCGCTGCCAGCTCAAGATTGAAGCTGCCCGTCTTCGGGCGGAATGGAGGTTTCCTGGTTGGTATTGGACACGTCCATGCCGTACGCGGGCCGGCCCACTGACACCGAGGCGCGGGAATCCGGTGGTTCATCGCGGGGGTCAACCTGGCCCGAGGCGTTGCAAGTGTGGGCCGCGTAGTCCTGCTGAGTTCGGCGGCCCCCGGGCGGATCGTTTCGCGAACGATTCAAAGCCACAGCGCTAATCCATTTTGTCTTAGATCAAGGCGGCGCGAGCCAAATCGAGTCATTATAGCCCCGAACGGCACCT
>JAFAHH010000520.1 GCA_019237355.1 Acetobacteraceae bacterium
CAAATGCGCGAGCCGCTCGCGCGAGCCCCGTGTCCACCCGGCGACCACAATCCGCAGGCCTCCGTCGGTCCAGCGCTTCACCTGGTCCTTGAACTGGTCAAAAACCCCAGGACCTTTCGCTTCTGGCCGGGCCGCAGCACGGGAGAAAACCGGCCCTGGGCGTCCGGCGGCATCCATGCCGCCTCCGCCCTCAGGCTGGCCGAAAGGCAGGAAAGCCAGCAGCGGCCCGGCGGCAAGCATGGAATTCCATCCAGCGCGGTCGAGATAAAGCCGATCGGGCCGCAAGGCGCGATAGGGCACTTCGCCGTCGCGTGGCATCGCTTTCCGCGCGGCATAATGGTCGGCGACCATCTCCAGCCGGGCGGTGATGGCCTCATCCACCTGATGGTCCAGGCTAACCGAAGCACCCGGCATGTAGTCGACGAAGGTCGCCATATGCTCGTGAAACAGAGGCGCCCAGTGCTCCATGCCAGGGTGCCGGCGCCGTTCCGATATCGAAAGGTAGATCGGATCGTTCGCGGCCGCCTGGCCGAACAGCTCGCGCCAGGCCGTGCGGAAGCGGGCGACAGACTCCTCATCGAGCGGCACTTCCGAAACCGGCCGGAGCACCAGCCGCGCGACCTTATCTTCGCTCCGCTGTGAACCAGGATCGAAGCGCCGGATCGACTCGATTGTGTCTCCAAACAGATCGAGCCGGACCGGGTCGGGCTCCCCGGCCGGGAAAATGTCGATGATGCCGCCGGGCCGCACAGCGTATTCCCCAGGCTCCATCACCGTCCCGGTCCGGTTATAGCCTTTGGCCTCTAGGAAACGGGTGAGCCGCTCCGGCTCGACTGTGCCGTTCGCTTCAAGGCTGAGGCTTGCCCCCCGGAACAACTCAGGCGGGGGGACAAGCTGGAGCATCGCATTGACGGTGGCCAGTACGATCCGGGGCTGGCTTGGCTTCTCGAGCAGCCGCGCGAGCGTGGCGATACGCTCGGAAACCACCGCCGGGTTGGGCGAGACCCGGTCGTACGGTAAGCAATCCCAGGCAGGGAAGCGCAGCACCTCGGCTTCGGGCAGGAAGAAGGCCAGCGCCTCGGCAAGCCGGGCCATCCGCGAATCATCCCGCACGACGTGCAGGACGGGCCCGTCGAACTCGGCGCGGCGGCGTGCCAGAAGGAGCGCGTCGTAACCTTCCGGCGCGCCCCAGACTTTAATCGGCTCGGTCATTCGGCGGATGGGTCCTTCAGCGCCGCGGCTCTGATCCGGCGCAGCATGGCCGAATCGAATTCGGGCGGAATGGGGCGGCGCCCGGTCAGCCAGTCGGCCAAAACGGGGTCTGGCAGTTCCAGAATCTCCTCGAGCGCGCCCATATCGGCCTCGGTAAAGCCCGATAATCTTTCGGACACGAAACCACCGATGAGAATATCGTTCTCGTGTGTGCCGCGATGGGTGGCGCGGAACAACAAGCGGCGGCGTCTTATTTCGGATTGGGTGTGTTCTTGGTGCGTCATCAGCGCGGTGTCATATAGCGGCGCCCGGCAGCCATGTCAGCGTTCGAACCCGATATCCTCGCGCCCTTGTTCGCCCCCTTGACCGCGCTGCGCGGCGTTGGGCCAGAACGGGCAGCGCTGATTGCGAAACTGGTCGGCGGCGACCGGGTGCTGGATCTGCTTTTTCACGTACCCGAGAGCTACACCGACCGGCGCGCCCGCCCAAGCATACGGGGATCGGCGCCGGGGCGGATCGCAACCTGGGCGGTTGAGGTGGTGCGGTGCAACCGGCCGGCAAATCCGCGTCAGCCCTGGCGGGTGGTGGTGCGGGACGAGACTGGCTCCGCCGAGCTGGTGTTCTTCAACCGAGGCCCGAGGCTCGTGCCGGGCTCCCGGCTCTTGGTCTCCGGAAAGGTCGAAAGCTTCAATGGCCGGGTCACCATGCCGCATCCGGATCATATTGTGCCTGCCGAACATCCTGAGCGGCTGCCGGGAATCGAGCCGGTCTGGCCACTAACCGCGGGTGTATGGCCCAGCCAAATCAGCGCCGCGATGGCCCAGGCACTGCAGCGCCTGCCTGACCTGCCGGAATGGCACGTCGCCGGCCTTCTCCGGCGCCACCGCTGGCCGGGTTTTCGGGATGCTTTATGCATGGTGCAGGCGCCGACCGAAATGCCTGCCCCAACCGCGCGCGAGCGCTTGGCCTATGATGAGCTGGTGGCCCACCAGATTGGATTGGCCTTAGCACGCGGCCGCGCTCGCTCCCTACCCGGCCGCAGTCTGACCGGAGATGGGGCCCTGCGAAGCCGAGCCCTGGAGCGATTCGGGCACGCCCTGACCCGTTCGCAAGCCTCCGCGATTGCCGAAATCGATGCCGATCTTGCCGCCCCCCGGCGCATGCTGCGCCTTCTGCAAGGGGACGTTGGGGCGGGCAAGACGATAGTTGCGCTGCTCGCCATGCTGCGCGCGGTCGAGGCGGGCGCGCAGGCCGCGTTGATGGCGCCCACGGAAGTCCTGGCCAAACAGCACCATCGCACCCTGGCCCGCTTGGCACCCGTGCCGGTCGCATTGCTCACAGGTTCGGTCACCGGGTCTGCCCGAAACCGGACGCTTCGCGGGCTGGCTGATCGAACCATCCCGATTGCGGTCGGCACGCATGCCTTATTCCAGGAGGCGGTCGCCTACAACGACCTCGGGCTGGCGGTCATCGACGAGCAGCACCGGTTTGGTGTCGCCCAGCGGCTGATGCTCGGGGAGAAGGGCGATATGACCGACGTGCTGGTCATGACCGCGACACCGATCCCGCGCACTTTGTTGCTGACGGAATGGGGTGAGATGGATGTCAGCCGGCTTACCGAAAAACCGGGGGGCAGACGGAATATTCGAACGACATTGCATTCTTTGGGAACGCTCCCGGACTTGTTTGCGGCGATCGCTCGCAAACTGGAGGAGGGCGCACAGGTTTATTGGGTGTGCCCGCTGGTGGCCGAGAGCGAGAGCTCAGATCTGCAGGCTGCCGAGGAGCGCTTCGCCGTTCTGCGGCAGCAGTTTGGCGCCCTCGTTGGACTTGTGCATGGCAAGCAGGATACAGCCCAGCGTGACGCGGCACTCGCTGACTTCGCTGCTGGACGCATTCGGTTGCTGGTAGCAACCACCGTAGTTGAGGTCGGCGTCGATGTACCGCAGGCGACCGTTATGGTAATCGAGCATGCCGAGCGGTTCGGGCTCGCACAATTGCATCAATTGCGCGGCCGGGTGGGGCGCGGCGCAGAGGCAAGTTTTTGTCTTCTGCTACATTCTGATTGGATCACAGATTTGGCCCGACGCCGATTGATGCTTCTGCGCGATACCGATGATGGATTTCGTATCGCCGATGAGGATTTCCGCCTACGCGGCGCGGGGGACGCGCTGGGCACACGGCAATCCGGTCTACCTGGCTGGCGCTTTGCCGATCCGTTGGAGCATGAGCACCTCCTGCACATTGCCAATCGCGATGCACGATTGCTGCTCGAACGCGATCCAGCCCTTTGTTCTGATCGCGGCGGCGCTATTGCTTTGCTCCTGCGGTTGTTTGCGCGTGAGCCTCGCGAAGCGGC
>JAFAHH010000622.1 GCA_019237355.1 Acetobacteraceae bacterium
CCAGCAAGCTACCGAGCGTTGTTATTGCCCGCCGGCCGAAGCCGCGGGACCGGAGCCGAAGCCCGACACAGAGCCGCGCCGCATCATACACACGCGCAAACCGGCAATTCGGGGTCTACGAAAGCCGCAGGAGAATTAAAGACCACCCGCAGCAGCACGGGCGACAAAAGCGGCGCCGCTGCCGGTGTGCGGCGCCGCATAAGGCTCCTAGGCAATGGCGCGAGTGGGATTCGCCCGAATGGGACTTCCGGGCGATCACGTGCGCATCTTCGAGCTGCACCTTGCGGATGGAGCCGAGATCAGGGTTGACAACCGCAAGATCGTCGCCGCGGAGTTCGTTTGCCCGCGTGTTGCTGGCTAGAGCTGACGTCGTGAGCAGATTGCCTCGGTCCTAGCGGAGCCCGCCATGTCCCCGATACATCTGCTTCTGGCACTTCGCGGTCTTGTCGCCGAGATGCAGCCGGCCTGGCCCAACGAGCAGAATACCTGTGCGTCCACCGCGGGCACCTTTCTGATCGGCACCGGCATTTCCGGCCCGCGTTTTGCTCGCGGGCATGAGCTGCGTGGGGTGGAGCTATCTCACACGCATGCGTGGGTACGCGGTGACAACGGTCGGTTCTACGACATCGCCATCGATGACGTGTTTGCCGAAGGGTACGATCAGGCTGGCGAAAGTGTGCCCGCCCCGCTCTCCCAGATTCAGCGCGGCGACCGTCTCGAACTTTGCGGCAAGCCGTACGCCAGCGGCGGCCCAGGTATGGACTGGGTGCACACCATTTGTCGTGACCGGCCGACTCGGGACAAGCCGGATGGCTGGGTGAAGATCATTGGCCCAGACGGCACGGCGGGTCCGAATTTGGAGTCGAACCAGGAGTACTGCTGGCTATGGCAGCGAAACTGACGCGCTCTACGCAATTACCTACGGCCCGTGCTATTAACGATAGCGGCCAGGTAACGGACGCCCCAACGCTCCCAGTGGTTCCCGCGCCTTGGTTCCGGAATGGTTTTCTCGGGCTGAGCCGCCGCAAGCGTTAAGGAGTTCTCCCGGATACCGCTCCAATCGGCCGGTTCGACGAATGTCGACAACGTTTGGCCCGATCCGCCAAATCGGCCAGGGATACGGTCGTCCTAGCGCGCGCGGCGCGCATCAAGAGACAAACAGCGCGCCTGCTCACGTGGCTGCCCCCCGACTCCGTATCGGCAAGGACAAGATTGACGTCGGAAACTAATTGACTCTCCAGCCCCATACAGGTTCCGGCCGTACAATTGCGAACCACTCCGCCGCCCGCCGACAATATTGAGACAGGTCAAGGCATCATTTGCCCCCCATTCACCTCAATAATCTGTCCAGTCACGTAGCCACTTAGCAAGTCTGACGCGAGAAAGAGGTAAGCACCAACACATTCCTCCGGGGTGCCAGCGCGGCCCATCGGAACGGAGCTAACCATTGCGTCCATTTGCTCCGCGCTGCTGAACCGCTCGTGAAATGGAGTCAGAATGATACCTGGTGAGACCGCGTTCACCCGAATGCGTTGATTAACCACTTCTTTGGCGAAGCCTCGGGTAAACGTGCTTACAAAGCCTTTGGCCGCTGCATAAAGGACCGAGCCGCCTGCGCCGCCGTTCCGGGCTGCCACAGATGTAGTGTTGATGATAACTCCGCCCTGCTTTCGAAGCCACGGCAGTGCAGCCCGAGAGGCCCAAACGACTGAATGCGCATTCAGATCGAGCACCGCGCGGTCATGTGCCTCATCGGATTCAGCTACCAATCGCCGCCCTAAAAGGCTGCCGGCGTTATTGATCAGCCCATCGATTCGGCCAAAATGCTGGGCAACACTTTTGATAACCGCTTCGACCTCCTGAGCAACAGCCATGTTGCCGCCTATCACGAATGCCTGACCGCCGTCGGTCCGTATGGCCTCCGCAAGTTCCCGCGCCTGGGCCTCACTGGAATGGTAGTGGACTGCAACCGCTGCACCCTGTTGAGCGAGAGCTCGAGCCACTGCTGCCCCAATGCCTGTCGATGCGCCGGTTACGAGAAAGACTTTGCTCGCCAGATCAGGGATTTTCAATGCGGTCATTATGTGCTCCTCTACTTGTTCCGTTTGTGGTCAGAGGCGGCGAACCGACTTCGACATAGCCGCCCAAATCTTGCATCGACCGGTCGCTGCCGTGCAATCGGCTGGCACCGCTATGGAAACTGTCGGCCGGGCGGTACTGATCGAAAGCCAGCCCAGAAAGATGTAACCGGCGCGAGGAGCCCGCAAACGCACCGGCCGACAGGTCGGCTCGGCTTGGTAGCAGACCAAATGCATCGCCCGAAACCGCTTTACCGCGAACCTCGGCAAAGCGGCAGAGCGTCACGCTACAGGCGCTCTCTCAAATAGTTTTCTGAATAGACGCTAGGTTTCCGCCAGCCCTTGATTCGTCAACCCAATAGAGTTGGCCTTACGGGTGGGTGCCGGCAAGCGGGGGCATTAGCCGGCCGTGATCGAAGCGGAAGCTGGAGATGGTCACTGCTCAGCTTCCCGCTCTCTGCCTGGTGTCGAGACGATGTTATGTACCGGACCTCTATCGGGTACACGCGTTTATGGCCCAGAGGTCTTCGACCGCGGCTGGCTTAAACCGGCCAAAGGAGGGTTTTATGCACGTTCTGATCATCGGTGCGGCTGGGATGGTCGGCCGCAAGCTCACGGAGCGGCTCGCTAAGGAGGGCCATCTTGGGAAGCACGCGATTGAGCGCATGACGTTGCACGATGTAATAGAGCCGCCATCGCCTGAAGCGGTTTCAATTTGCGGTCCAGGCGCTCGCCTCCGACTTCTCCGCTGCAGGCGAGGCGGGAGAGACTGGTGGCTGGACGGCCGGACGCCTCGGCGACGAGTTCTTGACCACACCGCTTACCAGCTACGGTACCCAAAAGGCTATCGGCGAACTGCTGTTGTGCGACTATAGCCGGCGTGGGTTTTTCGACGGTGTCGGGATCCGGCTGCCCACGATTTGCGTCCGGCCTGGCAAGCCAAACAAAGCGGCTTCCGGCTTTTTTTCAACATTATCCGCGAGCCGCTTAACGGTAAGGAAGCCGTGCTGCCGGTGTCGGATGACGTTATGCACTGGCACGCTTCGCCCCGCTCAGCCGTCGGCTTTCATTCATGCCGGCAAATTGGATACCGCCCGACTCGGGCCCAGACGCGTCCTGAACATGCCAGGGGTCGCCGCGACTGTGGCTGAGCAGATCGAGGCCTTGCGTGAGGTAGCGGGCGACAACGTCATCAACCGTATCCGACGCGAGCCGGATCCGATGATTGCACGCATTGTCGCGGGCTGGCCGCGCCGTTTCGATGCACAGCGTGCCCGCGAGTTGGGCTTTATGGCGGAGAACTCATTTGAGGACATCATCCGCATACAATCGAGGACGAGTTGCGCGGCCAATTTGTGCCGTGACCCCGAGACGGGAAAGCGGGCCGCCATGCTCAGGCACCCCCGGCGGTCCGGGCCTCCTGGGTGCCGGCCGTGATGGGCAGCGCCGGGTCGTCGCAGTTGCACACTTGCCAACTTCCACACGCGTAGGGCATGATTGCCGCCTGGCTCTGCTGGCGTGGTGAATTGGGCCCAGCGCCAGCCGCCCGGAGCCGCGGGGGCGCCGAAGCACCTCCCCCGCGTGTCCCCGAACTGCTGAAAGGCGTCATCAATAATGGATTGGCAATTCCTCGCCTATGCCCTGGTATATTTTGTACTCGGCATTGTGGCCGTTTACGTGTATGTCCGGGTCGGATCGCTGGCCTATTTCCTGGCTAAGGAAGACGCAATGCGACGCTTAGAACAACGGGCATCCGAATCTGTTTCATTTTGGGGCCGCCCGAAGCGCGGATAAGCGCCCTGCTTCCGGCTTTCAGGTGATCGTTCGGCTTTGTGGCTTTGCCCGCTGGTCCAGCTCGTTTTAAATTGCGCATGAGCCGTGCGGTTCACCACTGGCAGCCGGACCTGACCCGGCAGTTTGGTTGCTTGAGAACTCAGGTGGGCCCATTGACTTGATCAGCTCAAATACACGCTTGCGAACCGAGGGGTCGCGGATGCGGTAATACGCGCGCACGAGGTCCAGTGTTTCTCCCCGGATTAGCCTCAGCCTATCGTCCCTGGAGCATTCCTCACTCTCGACAAGCACGGCTGGCCGGGAGCCGCCCTGAGTGCGGGTCAGATTGCCCGGGATGTCATCAAAGAAGAAACTAATTGGGATATACAGCACGCGCGTTAGGTCGAACAGGCGCGAGGCGCCACCTCGATTCAGGCCGCGCTCGTATTTCTGAACCTGCTGGAACGTGAGCCCCAAAAGCTCGGCTAAGCGCTCCTGGGATAATCCCAGCAGCTTGCGCCTAATCCGGATCCCGAACCAAGGTGCACATCGACCGGATTCGGCCGCCGTCCCTGCTCCTGTTCAGTTTCACCCGGTTTGCGAGAGTCGGCCGTATTTGGACGCATTCCTTGCCCCGACGGCTGGATCTCATCGACAAGCATTGCCCGCCTCCCAAAGAGAACGGGTCCAACTAGGCCTTTGTCGGCAGGGCACAACCCCAGCCTAACGACTGCTGGTTAGCCGCCAAACAGGTGAAAGCGGCCGCGACAACCAGCTTTGCGTGCCCGATACTCTCTTCGTATCTGAAAGCTTTTCGCTAGCCCCCTGGATTTTCCCAATGCGAACGATCGTCTTCGCCAGCCTTGTGCGGCGGAACGCCGACCGCGGGTATGACGTTTAGGCAATTGTGGCTATTCGAAAACTGGGGGCTAGAGAGCAGAATGAGCTTCGTGGTCAAAGTGAACGGCAATCCGGTGCGAGAACGCACCGGTATGCGCTAACCCAGTTAGCCTTTACTTGCCAACTGGGCCATATCTTCGGCAGGCTAACGTGGCTCACCAGCCCGGCACGGCTGGCGCCGAACCTGGAATGCGTCTGTCGTGGTCTGCGAGCTTCGATAGCGAGTCTGCTAGCCGTGCGGCGTAACGGTAAGCCGATACCCGGTACTGCCGCAGTTCGTGCACCGCAGCGGTAGATCGCGCAGGAACTATCTCCAAACCCGGCATCGATCAGCGCCGGTATGTCAAGTTTGGTCTCGCGGCCGCACTTGGCGAGGCCGCGCGTTGATCCGAGCAGAAGCGGGGTAGCGGATGATGGACACGTACGCTGGCGCACCGCCGGCTGATGTTCTCCGATCGCTAGAGCGGGATGAGCTTAGATGGAATCGCTAAGGTCTTGCCCGGCGCGGCGGCGATTTGATTCACCATGCCGGCTGGGAGGAGGCCAGCCAGGCATGGCGAAACCCTATTCGATGGACTTGCGCGAGCGGGTGTCGGCCGCGGTCGTACGCGGCGGACTATCGTGCCGCCGAGCGGCGAAGCGGTTCGGCGTTGCGGCGAGCACCGCGATTGGCTGGGCGAAGCGCGTTCGCAAGACCGGCAGCGCGGCGCCGGACAAGATGGGCGGGCGGTGCCCCCGCAAGATCACCGGAGAGCATCGCGACTGGCTGCTCGAGCGCTGCAAATCCGGCGACTTCACGCTGCGCGGGCTGGTGTCGGAGTTGGCCGAACGCGGCCTGAGCGTTGACTACCGGACCATGTGGGCTTTCGTGCACGCGGAGAATCTCAGTTTTAAAAAAACCTCAGTGGCCAGCGAGCAAGAGCGGCCGGACGTCGCGCGCCGGCGCGCGCAGTGGCGGCGCTACCAGGGCCGGATTGATCCTGCGCGCCTGGTCTTCATCGATGAAACTTGGACCAAGACCAACATGGCGCCGCTGCGCGGTTGGTCGGTGCGCGGCCAACGGCTCCGAGGCAAGGCGCCGTATGGCCACTGGAACACCATGACCTTCATCGCCGCCTTGCGTCACGACCGCATTGAAGCGCCTTGGCTTATTGACGGCCCAATCAACGGCCAGCGCTTTCGCACTTATGTCGAAAAGGTGCTGGCGCCGACCCTGTTTCCCGGCGATCTGGTGATCGCGGATAACCTCAGCTGCCATAAGTCGAAAGCAGTCCGCAACGCCATT
>JAFAHH010000717.1 GCA_019237355.1 Acetobacteraceae bacterium
AAGGCTTCTAGCTTGCCTCCTAAATTCTCCACGGCTTTGCTGAGCGCTGCTTTGCGCCCCGAAGCCTTGTCCTTTTCTAGCCCCTTGATCCCCTCAGCGGCATAGCTCGCCTGAAACAGATACTTTGCCATGACAATCCTCCCAAATTGTTTGTCCCGACCTCCGCTCGGAAAGCGACGTTGTCGGTGTTGCCGTAGGGCCATTAAACCGAGATTCCCATGATGATCGGGGAATGCACAGTAACATCTGCGGGGTTCTGGCCGAAGGGTTTCATGCGGAAGAGACGCACGTGCGAACTTCAAGCAGACTGTGTGAAAACTTCTCCGCAACGGATTCCGGCGCGGAGTGCGCTGCGTTAGAATCGCGCCATGCCGCACATCACCGGTCACGACCGTTCGCAGCTCCTGCTTCTGCCTGAGTCCCTGGATGACTATGTCGGCCCCGAGAACCCGGTGCGCTTTATCGAAGCCTTCGTCGACGGGCTCGATTTGGCCGCCGCGGGGTTCGCCCGTGTCGAGCCCAAGGATACCGGCCGTCCGAGCTACCTGCCGGGCGATCTGCTCAAGCTCTACATTTACGGTTACCTCAACCGCATCCGTTCCAGTCGACGGCTGGAAGCCGAGACCCACCGCAATGTCGAAGTCATCTGGCTGCTGCGGCATCTGAAACCGGACTTCAAGACCATCGCGGACTTCCGCCGCGACAACCGCAAGGCCTTCCGCCCGGTGTTCCGCCAGTTCGTGCTGCTGTGCAAGCAGTTGGACCTGTTCGGCCGCGAGCTGCTGGCAGTGGACGGCACGCGGATCAAGGCAGTCAACAACAAGGACCGTAACTTCACCCGTGCCTCGCTGGCCGAGTTCATCAAACTGGCCGACAAGAAGCTCGATGATTATCTGCAGCGGCTCGACCAAAACGATGTCGCTGAGCAGGCCACCGGTGGTTCTCGGGTCGAGAACCTGAGGGAGAAGATCGCGGCAGTTCGCGAGCGCCGTGATCGATGCCAGAAAATGCTGGCGGAACTGGAGCGGACCGGCGAGGATCAGATCTCACTGACTGACCCTGATAGCCGGGCGATGGCAGCACACACGCATGTCGCCGTTGGCTATAACGTGCAGGTTGCGGTCGATACCAAGCACAAACTGATCGTCGAGCAGCAGGTTACAAGCCAGGTCGTCGACATGGGCCTGCTGACGGAGACCGCCGAACCCGCAAAGGAGATACTCGGTGTCGACACGATCGACGTCGTCGCTGACAAGGGCTACTTCAAGATCGAGGATATCGAGGCCTGCGAAAAGGCCGGGATGGCACCTTACGTTCCCCGCCCACAGCGCGGTCCGTCGGTTAGAGCGGGCCTGTTCCGCAAGCACGAGTTCGAATACGATGCAGAAACGGACAGCATGATCTGCCCTGCCGGGCAGCACCTTCAGCCGTATACGTCGTCCCTGATGCGCGGGTTGAAGAAGATCAACTACGCCAACCGCGCGGCCTGTCGAGACTGCCCCTTGCGGTCTCGATGCACGGACAACCAGTTTCGCTCGGTGTCGCGGCTAGAGAACGAAGCCGTGCTGGACCGGATGGCCGCCCGCCTGGCGCAGCGTCCGGGCATTCTTGACCAGCGCCGCGAGTCGGTCGAGCACCCGTTCGGCACCATCAAACAGTGGATGTATCAGGGCGCATTCCTGATGCGCCGTTTGGAAAAGGTCCGGGCTGAGTTCAGCCTTACCGCGCTCGCCTACAACATCAGGCGCGTGCTCAACCTTGTCCACTTCGACGAGCTGATGGCCGCGGTGACGGCCATGCCGGGCTAAACAGCCCGGCCGCCTGGGATCGTATTGCATCGTTTGATCGAAACATCGCATCAGAGAAGCACCACAAGCGGGTCATTGCAGCGTCTCACGCATCGCGTTGCGCTGCTCACGGACGCTGGGGCCCCTCGCTCACGCTACTCTCCGCCGGGAAAGGCGTTTTCACACAGTCTGCAAAACTTTCGCAGCAGGCTCCCGACCTCACGATATCAATGGCTTATTGCAGAATTTTGATGCGAAAGTCCGCTCTCTGCCAGCCCTGGGATTACCCGGATGACTGGTATCGCCGCCTCCGGCCCGGAAGCGGATTGGCAGAAAACCACCAAAGCGGACCCTCTGACGGCATCATCTCTCTGATTTTGACCACTAGATCATCGCCGATGTTCGCTCGAGGGCGCGGTCGGTTTCGAGTCAGCTCACAATTCAGTGTTGCTCGTTTGCAATTAGGAAACGCGAGCCTTGTGCTCGGAACAATCAGCGTCCCGCCGCGGCGTCGGCCGTCATCCGCTACTGTCACGGCCATATCACGCGGCGACTGCGACGCGTACGGTGGCTTAACGGCGCCCTTTTAGGTTCGCCAGCTCGAGCACGGAACTGCTCTAACAAAATTCACGCCGATTCACGCATTATTACCTCGCCCAAATGCCCCCATCCGTTCCATCACTTGCCCATGCAGCCCATCACCCTCCCCAACCCCCCACCCCCACCGAACTGTCCCGCCGCTTCGCCATCTTCATCATCCAGCTGCAGCACG
>JAFAHH010000807.1 GCA_019237355.1 Acetobacteraceae bacterium
GCTGTTGCCAAGCCCTCCCGCGAGCGTGGCGAGATCAAGAGCATCCCCACCGACCCGGCCCCAAACCCACGGAGCCGGCGACTTCGCCGACAGTATTCCAATGCCGGTCGCAATTTCGCGGACACCATACCCGGCCACGAGCTGCTCGCTGGCGCGCACGCCGCTTGCCCGTGCTAGGGAGCTGGGCGCCAGGACTTCGGCCAGCCCGAGGGCAATGCTGAACCAGCCAAGACCCCGCGCCAAAGTCTCGGCGGACGCGGCCCGCCTTGCGGACTGAGTTCCGCGGGATATCGTGTTTGCCATCACGCCACCTCTCACGGCCTGAGTACGACCTTGACGCAGCCATCCTGCTTATCCCGGAATGTCTTGTACATTGCCGGCCCGTCTTCCAACCCAACCCGATGGGTGATCACGAAAGATGGATCGATTTGGCCCTCCTGGATCCGGCGCAGCAAATCGTCCGTCCAGCGATTCACATGCGTCTGCCCGGTCCGAATCGTAAGCCCCTTATTCATGACGGCGCCGAACGGGATTTTATCGAGCAGGCCGCCATAGACGCCGGGCACGGAGAGAACGCCTGCCGGCCGACAAACATACATCATTTCGCGCAAGACATGGGGACGATCGGTTTCCAGCATGACCGCCTGCTTGGCGCGGTCGTACATCGAATCGATGCTCCGTGTGGCATGCGCCTCCAGACCCACGGCGTCGATGCATTTCTCAGGCCCCTTGCCCTGGGTAAGTTCGTTCAGCCGCTCGAGCACGCTCTCCTGGTCGAAATTGATGCTAATGGCGCCGCCCGCGCGGGCCATGCTCAGACGGTCTTCGAGGTGATCGATGCAAATCACCTGTTTTGCGCCGAGCAGGACCGCGCTACGGATGCAGAACTGCCCTACTGGGCCGGCACCCCAAATTGCCACAGTATCTGTCGGCTCGATATCGCACTGAACGGCGGCCTGCCAGCCAGTCGGAAAGATATCGCCGAGAAACAAAACTTGTTCGTCAGTGAGCCCCTCGGGGATTTTTACCGGCGCAACATCGGCATAGGGAACCCGCACATATTCCGCTTGTCCTCCGGGATAGCCGCCGGTGAGGTGCGTGTAGCCGAACAGCCCTGCCGTGGTGTGGCCAAACACCTTATCGGCGATTGCCTTGTTTCGATTGGTCCGCTCGCAGACTGAGAAATTTCCACGCCGGCACTGGTCGCATTCGCCGCAAATGATGGTGAAGGGCACGACAACCCGATCGCCGACTTTCAGTTTCTTGTTTTCCCGCCCGACTTCGACGACTTCGCCCATGAACTCGTGGCCCATGATGTCGCCCGATTCCATACCCGGCATGAATCCATCATAGAGGTGCAGGTCTGAACCGCAGATTGCGCAGCTTGTCACTTTCACAATGGCGTCGCGCCCATCCTCGATCTTCGGATCAGGAACTGTATCGCAACGAATATCGTGTTTGCCATGCCAGCAGAGCGCGCGCATTCCTCAACCCTCCCTCATGGGCCTCCACGGCCCCGCTTGCAGCCCTCGTGCGGTGCACAACGCGACCCTGGAAACGGAGTTGTCGGCTTCGGCGAGAGCGCGCCTATTCGGGCCGGGGACTCACATCTGTTTTACCGGACAGGGGGCATCAGAACATACACAGGGGGCATCAGAACATATGATGTATGCGCCGTATTCCACAGATCGGCCAAGCACGACAACAAAGCGGTTTCATATGGGAGGGCCCGATGGCAAGCGTTCAGTGGGGGAATTTACAGCTATTGCGGGAACCATGCTCTTAAGCCTTGCTGGAGCAGCCGATCCACTGCCGCCTGATGCCACTTACCGGCCTTTGCCGCTGCCGTTGGATGCGGTGAAGGCCAATGATGAGGCGGAGAAGCCGCAGGTGATGCAGCGCCAGCAGGAGGTGCTGAACCAGCGCTATGACTTGTCCAATCGCCCGATTGCGGGAGTGATGATGCCGGGCGGCCGGAAACCGGTGCAAGCCGCGGTGCGGGTGAAGCTGCCGCCGGGTGTCACCCTGGGATAGCTTGGCGTAGATGAGCCCCGACGAGATCAAGCAAGAGGGGCTAGTGCCGGCCGGGTTCATTCCGGGCCGCACGTGAAGCAGGCCACCGGCGGCCAGGTGTTCCCGAATATCGAAATCGACAAAATCAAAAAGCCGAGGACCGGGATCTTCGGCGTTTCGATGTCGATTTCGATCTGCCGGACCGATTCACGCCGGAATTTCCGCCGCCGATCTTCCTGACAACGCACCCCGAACTGGGGGATGTTTCACAAGGTCAGCTTCTC
>JAFAHH010000816.1 GCA_019237355.1 Acetobacteraceae bacterium
AATGTTCCCTTCGGGGAGCAGGAAGCATATGTAACGGCCACACATGGGCGACAGGATAGCATCCTCGGCAGACTACAAGGAAGCGAGAACGAAGCATAAGCCAACGGGGCGAATCGCCCCGGGGATTGGTCACGGTGCTCCGGCGCGAAATCGCCGCTTACGTCGCTTCGCCGCCCACGCGGCTGTGCTGGAGGAGCAGCGCGCAATCAAGGCCCAGGCCGTATCCGTCAGATCCGTGTCGTAAATCTTGATGCCCATCCGCGATCCTCAACTTTGCACATGAGCTTTTACCCGAAGCACCTTCTCGCTTTTCATACGGCTCTAAGAGCCGACAGGGTCGTGCGCGAGCGGCGCCGCTTGCGGGGCCAGCACGTCGAACGTCCGTTCAAGGTGGTGCGGCGCCGTGCTTGTGACGCTGCCGCTGGCGGCCAGGAAAGCGAGGACCACTGCCGCGGCGGCCATGAAATAGAGCACGCCGTCAATGCCGAAACCCGCCATGACGCTCGCGCCGGCGAGAGGCCCGAGCACCGAGCCAATGCCACTGACCAGAATGAGTCGTCCGCTGACCTCAACCACACGATCCTGCGGCATAAGGTCGTGGGCGTGGGCGACGCAAACGGGGTAGAGCGCCGACATGAAGCCGCCGAGCAAAGCCCCCAACGGAAAGACGACCCGCCGCGTATGCGGCAGAAAGACCAGCGCTACGGCGACCGTCGCGAAGCCGAGACCGAGTACGGCCAGCACCAGCCGCCGATCGAAACGGTCGGAAAGCCGGCCGACAGGAATCTGAAAAGCCAGTCCGCCGAGCACGGCGACCAGCATGAACAAGGCAATTGTCGCTTGCTCGATATATTCGCCCTGCATCCAGGCCGGCACGAGGGCATAGAAGGAGCTGGTAATAAGACCGCTCAGCGCGCACCCGGCGACCGCGACGGGCGCGGCGCGGGAGAGCTGGCCGTAGGGCAGTATCGCGGCAGCGATGATACGAGGCGGCTCGGCTCTGGTCGTACTTACGAGCACCAGGGCCGCGGCGAACAGGGCAACGATCGCGTTGAAAGGTGTGTCCGACGCGACCTGAACCCAGCCGATCAGGAACTGCCCCACCGCGAGGGCCAGGAAGGTGCCCACCATGTAGATCGAGAAGACCCGCCCTCGATCTTCTGCTGTAGCTTTGGCGTTTAGCCAGCTCTCGGTACTCACGAACAGCCCGGCGCAGCCGAAGCCGATTACGGCGCGAAGAATCAACCATTGAAGCGGGCCGATCATAAGGGGCATTGCCGCGGTCGCGGCGGCGACTAAGCCGGCGAAGGCCGCATAGGCGCGGATGTGACCGACTCGCTCGATGATCCGCCGGCAGCGCAGGGCACTCATGGTAAAGCCCGCGAAGTAGCTGCTCAGCACGAGGCCGGCCATCGTTGGGCCGAAATCCTGGGCCGCGACGCGCAGCGAGATGAAGGTGTTGAAAAAGCCATTGGCAAGCTGAATGACGCTCGTGGCGATGATGAGCGTGGCTATTTCCTTGTGCATGGAGCCGCTAGGGCCCGCGGCACTCATTCCCAAAAAGCTTCGACGATCGTATCGTTCTCATCGAGGATCAGACTGAGACGGTTGGGATTTTGCTCGGCGCCTCTGATCCCGTTGGAAGGCGTAATCACGCGCAGGACTCTCGGCAACTCGTCTTGCCGAATGGACCCCGATGCGGCCGGCTGCCCGGAACCCTCCAGGACGAGCTTCTTCCCCACACAATCCTTGCAGTCGTTTACGTCGACCGTCGCTTCGCCGCTGCCCGGGATCTGCTTCACCGTGATCGCATCTTCCGAGGCACGGACGCGCACCCCTTTGAAATTTTGACCCGGAGCGATCGCAAAGATCGCATCTATTGAGGCAAAGCCGCCGGCATTCTGGGACTGTTCCGGAGGTGTCGCGATCAGTTCCAGATCGAGGATGTCGTCACCCGGCTTGCCCGCGTAGGTCGGGACCAGTTGCGGCGCACTCCAGCCTTCGGACGACACCAGTCCGGTCGCGCGAACGATATCGAGCTTGGGGTCGGCGCTGGTACGCAGGACTTCCACATGGGTGACGAAGAGCACCGGGAGGTCTGTGGACGGCGGCGGTTCCGGCGCCAGTTCGGATACATCCGCTTGCTCCGGTCCGGTGCCGCCATAAGCGGTCGCCGCGCCCGCAGCTGGGGACACTCGGGTGGTTTGGCCGATTGCGAGCCCGATCAGGCCCGCCTGCATCGTGGCGCCCATGGCGAGCGCAACCAATCCGCGACATGCTGTATTCATGGTCCCCTCCTCAGCTTCACGGCCGTCACCCGCTAGCTCCTCGCCCAGCCGCGGACAGCTCTCGCTCATCACCGTGAAGGCCCAAATGATCCTGGGTCGACGCGCGCTGCCCGGCTCGCTCGATGGCATCAAGCACCAGGTCCGTCGTACGCATCTTTGTCAGCCGACAATACATGGTCTCGGTGCTGGCAAAGCTGCCGTTCTCGGCCAATTTGTTAACCGGCTCGCCTCCACCGCAGACGCTGAAATATTCGCAGCTCTGACGGCACATCTCCACGCCCGCGCGAATGTCCCGCAGCATGCGGGCGAGATTCGGAGAACTCGCAAGGTCGGTCAGTGCATCGCGATTGATGTTGCCGAGCAGGAAATCACCATACTCAGCATTCTTCAGTCCCAGCAGCTCAGGCGAGAATGTGGCGATGTTGCCGGCGCAATCCATGCTGATGATGGCAAATGGCTCGGTGAGCTGATTGGCGAAAGGAGCATCTTGCGGGCGTATTACATGCTGGATTGCGTCCTCAATCTCGCGAATGAACGTGATACGGCCAGGAGCGGCGGTGGAAAGGCGCCAGAACTCGCGCAGGAAATGATAATACGCTGCTTCGATATCGGGATGAGCGAAGGATTCGGAGACATGGTTGCCCTCAGACTCCTCGACATTGAAGCAGACTTCTTCGATTCCCGCAGCGACATAAAAGGCAAACAATTCGCCAGGACTAGCCATGCTGGCTCGCGACAGAACCGAAATCACGTGGAACGGCACGCCGGCCCGCCGCAGCATCTGGATCCCTGCGAGGGTCTTGTCGAAGGTGCCCGCGCCCGAGCGGGTCCGCCGATAGCGGTCGTGCAGGTGCTTCGGGCCGTCGATGCTGACCCCGACACTGACGGGTTCCTCGGCGAAAAAGGCGCACCAGGCCTCGTTTATCAGCGTGCCGTTGGTCTGGAATGAATGCGAGATGGTCAGTCCGCTAGGCTTGAGCGCGTCGATGGTCCGAAAGGCGTCGCGGTAGAACGAAAGGGGTAAGGCCAGAGGCTCGCCGGCGTGCCATACGACCGGGAGGCAGTCACGCACCCAGCCTGATGCAAAAACCTGAGAGAACAGATTGACAAGGGTTTGTTTTGAGACGACGGCTTTCGAGTTCCGGCTAGGAAGATAGCAGTAACTGCAATCGATGTTGCAGAACGGGGTAGGCTGGATGACGAGCAGATCTATCCGGGGCACGGTGCAAATCGCCCCTTTTAACACTCACCAGTTGCGCCAGAAGTTGCTCCACGGTGGCCGCGCGTTGCGCCAGTTGCCCCAGCCCGGCCGCCCCCAGCCCCAGCCCGGTCGCCCCCAGCGCCGGCCACCCCAGCCGAAATTGTTCCATCCGTTACCCCAGACAAGCTGGAAGCCGCGGTCGTGGGGTTGGGAGGTGCCCTCAGGCCCGATCATGGTGAAAACCGCCCCCCGGATCGCGGCGAGCCGTTCGGAGACCGGCGAGTCGGGCGGAGCGGCCGCACGCTCGGCGGACATACTCGGCAAAGCGGAGCCAAGAACGAAGAACGCCCCCACCGCGCCACACGAGACAAGCCCGGATATGATCTTGAGGTACTTCTGCCGTAACGACATGAGATCTTCCCTCGGCCTGAGAACTCGTGCGCCTGAGCAGAGCAGGTGTTGGCGATTGCGTCAACTACGGTGAAAAACGGAACCGTTCCATGTTAGCGAGTGAATCACGGGTCGCGCCGGGCAATACCGCGCCGTACGTCTTTACGGAAGGCCCGAGACGCGCGGCGGCCATACCTCCAGGCCCAGGTACGCGAGTAAGCGGGTTGCTTCTGCTTGGCGCAAAGTGCAATTGGTCAAAGGGTACGGCCACGAGCTTGCCACGCGGTCTTTGCAATAACAGGATTGCCTGAGTCACCTTACCATCTTCGGTGATCAGCAGATCGTTGATGGTAGCAATCCGCCGGCCGTTGTCATCGAATACCGGAGTGCCGGCCAAGGTCCGCCCGCGCCAGTAATTCTCCGATTTCTGCGCCGATCCCGTAGGGACGTTGGCACTGGTGGTAGCCGGACTGGTTCCGGCCGCCGCTGTAGGTGGGTTGCTTGGAGGAGTTTGCGCGAGCGCCGCCGAACCGAGCACAACCGTAAGGGCGACAGCGATTCCAGCCGAGCGAAGACGATTCATTGTTCACTCCCTTTGCTGAAGTAGGCTCCCTGGGCTTGAGGTTCTTGTAGTCAAGAGATTGGACATTATGCGCTTTAGCAGGCTGCGGAACAGCGTTTAAGTCGGTCGTTCGTAAAGCAACGAAGACGGCCAGGGGCTTTGCCCCTGGACCCCAGCAAAGGCAGAGCCTTCAATCCGATCACTTACTGGGTGGGGTCTGGGGCCTTTCGGCCCCGTCGTGCGAACAGCATGCTCCCCGCATGACGGGTCCAGGGCACAGCCCTCACCTTCCCTTTTTCAACAGAGCGCTAGACGCTCTGGTATGGTGCCGCCTATAACTGAAACTAGGTTTTGTAGGTCTAATTTGACCCGGGCGGCCCGCGTCAGCGGCTACTGTACGATGCGCGCGCGCAGCCGGCCGTACTCCTCGCTGGAGATCGTGCCTGCGCTTTTCAGGCGCTCGAGCTTTTCGATCTCGTCGGCGGCGCTAAACCCGACAAAGTGCCGAAGCTCTTCGCGCGCTTGCTGCGCCCGCTGGGCGTTCCGCTCGGCCATGCCCCGGCTCTGCGAGATCAGATAGATAAGCACCGCGAGGTAGGGGATTACAACCAACGCGATGACCCAGATCGCTTTGCCGAAGCCCGAAATGTCGTGACGGCGGAACAAGTCGCTAATCACGGTTATCAATAACCAGAGCCAGAGAACAAACATAAATACTGTGAAAACATCGAGCAGGAAGTTGCCAAAACTGAAGACGTTGCTGGACAACATAGCTTCTCCCTTTTTCGCGGCTCGCGCGATTGTAACGCCGCGGCAAATTGTCAGCAAGTGCTCTCGGCTGCCTCGGCAAATCCCTCAGGGTCCGAAGATCCTTGCGGAACCGGCCGAGCGAGGGCGACAAAGACGGTGCCGGTCACCACGAGCACCAATAGCTCGGGGCACAGCGGGATTCATACTCCCCAAGCGGCATCCCCACAAACAGATGGAAGCTCAAGAAGGTCTGCGGTACGAAGTTGGCAGATGCTCCGCGGCTCCGAGCAGGCCCACCAAAATGTTTACCGGCCAAACGAAACGACATCGGACCGCGGACCGCATCGGGACGCGGTCAGCACGCCGGACCGCAAAATCACCCTGCAGGAACGGTCAGAACGGGCGCCTGCCCCCCGGCCTTGCCTTCCACCACTCCCATAAGCAGCCCGAGAATGGTATACGCAACCTTGGAGTTGAAGTCGCTGTCATCAATCCAAAACCACGCGTCGCGGTATCTGACCGCCGTGTCTGTGTTTGGCGGCGCCGCCTTACCGGTGTGCACTCTGACGATGGGGTTGAGTCCCAGCCTTGATGACGGAACCGAGGAAATAGTCCGCCCGGCCTGCACGTCCTCTGGTGGAACATCGATCTCGGCACTCACTTGCGAGAGGATGGCAATGATCGGGCGGGTCAGTATCGCGATCTGGCGGGGACCGGACGTGACCCGGCCATAAACAACTTCCGCCTCGGTCTGACCGGGTAGCATCCCGATCAGTTGGCGCGTGCGTGCAGCCGTCGCCTTCGAACTACGATCGCGTGCATCCGCAATGCCCAGGAAGACTTGGTTTCTGTCCTTTGTTCGGACGAAACGGACGGTCAAGATGCCCCCCACTTGCAGCTGTCTCATTCGGCCGATCAACTCGAAGAATTCAGGATCGCCCGCACCCTCCTGGCCGCCGAGGACAACCGTATTCTGGAAGTGACCAACGGATTGAACCCCGAACCGAAACAGGACGTCTATCGGCAGGCCACCCTGAGCCAAGGGCAACAGGTCGGCGGGCGCAGGTGGC
>JAFAHH010000843.1 GCA_019237355.1 Acetobacteraceae bacterium
AATGATGGCCCGCACGATCTCCCAGAACCATAGCGGGTTGCTTCCACCCCCAGCGTCCCGCGTTCTGCGCTCATTGGCGCTAGACTAGAGCTGGAGGCCTATCGCCGCTGGCTTGCCTTGACCGGCAGCCGCCGCACGGTTCGTTGCCGACTCGGCGCTGGAGGAAGCCGGATTCGAACTAGTACTGCGTCTCCGGAATACTGTACCTATGGCGCATCATGCGGCATCATCGATTTTGTAGCGCCAGGTGTGGACAACCGGGTCGCGATTGACGTCGTTGATGAAGGCCATCAGCCGTTGCTCGAGTTCGTCTTTCGAGTTGACGCGGATATGGCGCAGCATCGCGCGCGCCAGTTTGGAGAAGAAGCCTTCGATATATTGAGCCAAGACCCGTGGGTCGGGGTGAAGGTGAAGGCGAAGCGCCCGATCGGCTGCGCCGCCAGCCAACTCGTGGTCTCGCGCGAGATATCAGCGGAATGGTTGTCAAGAATGACTTCGATCGCGGTGTCCGCCGGGTAGGCGGCGTCGAGGGTTTTGAGGAACTCGATGAATTCGTCGCTGCGGCGGCGTTCTTTGACCAGGGCATGGACGTGACCGGTGAGCAAATCAATGCCGGCCATCAGTGTCAGAGTGCCGTGCCGCTGATACTCGTGATCCCGCATCACGGTCGGGTTGGTACCGGGAAGCGGCGGGCGATCCGGCGCAGTGGTGCCGATCGCCTGGATTCCTGGTTTCTCGTCGTAGGGCACGATCGCGAGGCTGCCGTCACCACCACCGTCTTGGCCCTGGTTATCGCCGCTTCCCGCGTGCTCGCGCAGCATCGCCACTTGCCGGTAGACACAGAGGATTTCGGCCATCTTGGGCTCGAACTCGGGATCGCGCTTCTCCAGGCAGTAGCGCACCTTGTGCGGTTTGACTTGTTGCTCAGCCAAGATTTTGCAGGCCGTTCCTTGAGCCAGCCTCCCGAGGCTGGCATGCCCTGCTGAGGGTGCGTGTTGACGGGCATGCGCGGCGAGCAGCCGAGTGGTCCACAGCTCGTGAGGATAACCCAACTCTTTGGGCTTCTGGCACGCCAGTGCCACCAGCCAGGTTTTCGCCTCAGCGGTAATGACCGGGTCGCGTCCGGCGCGCGGCCGATCATCCAGTGCCGCGATCACCCCCCGTTCCGCCGCTCGTTGAAGACAGCGCGTCACCGTTTGGCGCGTCACTCCGATGGTGCGCGCCACCGCATAGGCCGACGGCTCCTCCAAATAGGCCAGGATGATCCGAGCTCGTTCGACACGGCTCGTCGGCTCCGTCCGAGACCGCGAAATCTCCAGCAGACGCTGCCGCTGCCCCGTATCAGTCGGCAACGCAATAACTCGACGAGGCGCTACCATGGATCCCCCCAGATCCAATCCCCAGCCTCTTATACCAGATCTTGCCCAGAGGCCAAAATCAAACGCAAACGGGTTGATATTTTGGAATCTTTCTACTAGTGCCAAATGAGTTGCATCCAATCCACATCCACGGCTTGCTCGGCTCGGCCGCGCCTAGTACGACCGTGGCTCCTCCGAGCGCCGATACGAACCGCGACGGCTTTGTTGAGAAGCCGGAGGGGCGGTGTTCGAAGGACCGCCGATCTACGATCTTCCGCCATCTGGGACCCCCGGCGGATACTCCACCGCACCTGGCGGCGTAATTTCGTTCGCTCAGACCTATGACCTTGAGAGCTCGGCCTTTTACGATCCTGACCATATGGGCCTGTCTCTCACCCTCGCCGATATCGAGGGCACTACTGGCGGCAACACAATTCCTCTCGTGGATCGCCTCATTGAGGTGCACGGACTCGACAATGTCCCAGCGAGCGCCGCGGCCCTTAACGGCACTATCCTTCCGCCAGGCACTACTGGCTACGATCCTGAAATGCCGATCGCAGCGGGGCTCATCCAACTGGCAGCGACCGCTGTACCCGAGCCGAGCACACTGGCGCTGCTGGCTGCGGCCATTGGTGCCTTAGCAGCCGTGCGGAGGCGCCAAACCCTACCGGTCTAGCCGGCTGTCCCAATCCTAGAGAGCGATCCCGGCACTCTGCTGTGCTCCTCAGCGCTCGACTACGCTGAGGAGATCGGCTGGTTTGCGCCGCCGTTCATCAGCAAACGGTCGGCCGAGCAGGAAGGGATA
>JAFAHH010001021.1 GCA_019237355.1 Acetobacteraceae bacterium
AGCGCGATGCCGATTCTTCTCATTCCTGCCCCTCGCCCGTTCCTCGGGTCCGCACACCGTCTTGGAGGCGCCCGCGCAGTCGCACGCAGCGCCCCGGCGCTGCAGAGAAATCCTACAGCCGACCTCAAGAAACGCCAGCCCAAGCGCTGTCCTAAAAAACGGAAGCAGGCCCGCCTTCGGGTCGCCGCCCAATCGGCCGATGGCTGAATTGTGGCATCTATGTGACCAAAAAAACTTTGAAGAAGGAATCGGTTAGGCATGTTCCGCGGGTAAAGCGGCAAAACCGCAAGCCCAAGCGGGTGTACATTGGAGGTGCAGAGTTGTTTTCAATTAACTCCGCGATGTGCCTTTGCTGCAACAGTTTCCCCCAGGCGCCATGGCGGCTGCAGACCGGCTCGTTGTCTATGACTTGGTCTTGAGGCGCGAGGAAATGGGCGCCGATGGCGGCAAGAGCCGCCAGGGTTCGATCCGACTGCCAGTCCGATTCGCCGCCGAAATGGGCCTACGCGGACGGGGTTGCGAACTCGCCATCCTGCCGACGCCGCGGCCTTAACCAAGACGCCAACGGACCGGTCATGGCGTTTGGGGCTTGCGCCGGCTGTCTGTCAAAGCGGAGCCGCGCCCGGCCCAAGGGCTGGAAAACTTCTGGAGCGCCAAATTGTGCCCGCGTGCTCCATTTTCAACATGGATATTTCGTAAGCGTTTGAATGCCACGGCTTTTAACTTAGCCTGGACAATGACGTCCAGAAAATGCGCCGGACAGTGAATCAGCAAGCCCAAAACGTGGGATTGCAGGACGCCTCAGGCGGCTCGGATGACGTTCCGCTGCCTCCGCCGCGCCAGTTTTCTCCGCCTCATGTTACCACCTTTAACAGGCAGTTAATCCACCCTCGTGCTCCCTGTTATTTCTACGCTACAATAATATTCTGTTTAAATAACCTAACGCATTTCGGGCACTGGGTCGTGGGGCTCGTCAGTTGGACTCGGCGGCGTCGACGGCTGAGCGCCGGCGGCCTCCGTTGAATGTCAAGCCGCCCCCGCTCGAGCCGAGCGAGCCGGGATGACTTCGCCAATATAAACACCAATGCGTTAGCGGAACCTGTGCGGGTTCGGACCGCCGCGATCGTGCCTGCCCTCACCGAACGGTCGGGGCAGATTCCAGCCGCGCGCTGGTCGCAACCACATTGCAGGCTTGGTCGACGGTCGCGTCCACCGCATAGATCAGGGTCTGCGGACCGAAGACCTCGACCTCGACCCGCAGCACGCCCGGGGCGATCCGGACCGGCTGGCCGGAGATGGTCGTCTGCCCGATCGGAAGGGTTCTTCCGACCGCCTGCAAAGCCGCGTGGTCAACCGTCCTCGTGCAATCGTCGCCGATTCTCGCGAAACTCGCCGAACTGGAGAAGGCGCAGCCGACAAGGGCGGCGAGAGCGGACAGCAAGTTTGTACATCTTCGCCTCGCAGCCATCGGATGGCCCTTACGACGCCGCACGCTCAGCGGCCAATTACATAGTTAGGCGCCCTCCGGGAACAAGCTAACCTGCTGGAGTCGGATGCTCGCGGGTTCGACAGGGGGTCGGCGCACCCATGCAACCGCGCAGATGCATAAGTGGCGTTTTCGAGCTCGCCGACGCCAGAGCGGCAGCCGGCCCACACCCCTGTTTTGGCGCCTGCTAAAGCCCTGATAAGGCCCTGTTCGGGCCCTGATCCGCCGGCGCCCCCAGTTCTGAGCCAAAACCCTTGAGTAAAATGCTTTTTCTCGGAGCGCCGCCCCGCAAAGCCCGGCCAAAGCCCTGTTCGCCGGCCAAGAACAGGCCCTTTCGGCGGTACAACTCCGCGTGTCGCCCGCCGCGCCCGCGAGCCGTTAGCGTAAGACAAGGGCACACAAAACGCTCGAGATCCGTCGCTGGCCCATCTGCCTTCGCCCAAGGCGGCCGCGCCAGCTTCGATGTGTCCCGAAGCGGCTCGGACTGGTTTGGACCGCTCTAGTTCATCGATTCCGTGATTCCGATCACGTACCCGGGATTCATTTTTCTCGACATGGGTTGTAGCCTTTGCGCTTTGATTCGGAAGCGAGGTTTGAGGTCGTGGCGGGACGGCGGAAGGCGATCGAATTGGCGATAAGCGAGGAG